>NZ_JBHXSL010000045.1:0-61839 GCF_042714725.1 Streptomyces sp. NPDC058685 | reverse complement strand
CTGCAGGGGGGACCCTGTGGGAGAGTAGGACGCCGCCGAACAATCATTGTGGGAAGGCCCCGCACCTCTGGTGCGGGGCCTTTCTGCGTTCCGGGGCTTCTGCCGCTCACCCCTGTGCATCCGGCCATCCGGGCTGAGGGTAAGGTCGGGGAGCATCGTCGGCACGTTCCACACAGGAGGCCCCCGGGTGGAGGTCCAGGAGACCCGCGTTCAGACGGACCGGGTACTCACCATCCCCAACGTCCTCAGCATGGCGCGTCTTGCCGGTGTGCCGCTCTTCCTCTGGCTGATTCTCCGCCCCGAGTTCGGCGGACCCAAGAGTGACGGCTGGGCTTTGCTCGTCCTGATGCTGAGCGGCGTCAGCGACTATCTCGACGGCAAGCTCGCACGCCGATGGAACCAGATCAGCAGTCTGGGGCGGCTTCTCGACCCGGCTGCCGACCGGCTGTACATCCTGTCGACCCTTGTCGGTCTCACCTGGCGCGAGATCCTGCCACTGTGGCTGACCGCGGCGCTTTTGGCCCGGGAACTGATGCTCCTGGTGATGGTGGGAATCCTCCGCCGGCACGGTTATCCGCCTCCTCAGGTGAACTTCCTGGGCAAGGCGGCGACCTTCAACCTCATGTACGCGTTCCCGCTGCTGCTGCTCAGTGACGGATCGGGGTGGCTTGCGGCACTCGGTGCTATTTTCGGATGGGCCTTCGCCGGATGGGGTACAACTCTGTATTGGTGGGCAGGGATCCTGTATGTGGTCCAAGTCCGCCGCCTCGTCAAGGCGGACGCAGTCGCCGATTGACCCGTCGACGCGGAGCCGTGCAGCGTTGCCGGCCGCGGATGACCCCCGAGGGCCTCTTTGGACGGGTGGAGTCGGCCAGACCGTCATCTCGTCAAGGAGGACGCTTCCGACATGAAGGCCGTCGTGATGGCCGGTGGCGAAGGTACGCGACTTCGCCCCATGACCTCGAGCATGCCCAAGCCGCTCCTGCCGGTGGCAAACCGCCCCATCATGGAGCACGTGCTTCGGCTGCTCAAGCGGCATGGGCTCAATGAGACCGTCGTAACCGTGCAGTTTCTCGCTTCGCTGGTAAGGAACTACTTCGGTGATGGCGAAGAGCTCGGAATGGAGCTCACCTATGCCAATGAGGAGAAGCCGCTCGGCACCGCGGGGAGTGTGAAGAATGCCGAGGAAGCGCTGAAGGACGATGCCTTCCTCGTCATTTCCGGTGATGCCCTCACCGATTTCGATCTGTCCGACCTGATCGCCTTCCACAAGGAGAAGGGCGCGATGGTCACGGTGTGTCTGACCCGTGTGCCGAATCCTCTGGAATTCGGTATCACCATCGTGGACGAGGAAGGAAAGGTCGAGCGCTTCCTGGAGAAGCCGACCTGGGGTCAGGTTTTCTCGGACACCGTGAACACGGGTATCTATGTGATGGAGCCCGAGGTCTTCGACTATGTCGAGGCCGATGTGTCAGTGGACTGGTCCGGTGATGTCTTCCCGCAGCTCATGAAGGAAGGCAAGCCCATCTACGGCTATATCGCCGAGGGCTACTGGGAGGACGTGGGCACGCACGAGAGCTATGTGAAGGCCCAGGCCGATGTCCTCGAGGGCAAGGTCGACGTCGACATCGACGGTTTCGAGATCTCGCCCGGTGTCTGGGTCGCGGAGGGTGCGGAGGTACATCCGGACGCCGTGCTGCGCGGTCCTCTCTTCATCGGTGACTACGCCAAGGTCGAGGCCGGCGCGGAGATCCGCGAGCACTCGGTCATCGGGTCCAACGTCGTCGTCAAGAGCGGTGCGTTCCTCCACAAGGCCGTCATCCACGACAACGTCTACATCGGCGAGCAGTGCAATCTTCGTGGCTGTGTGATCGGGAAGAACACCGACGTCATGCGCGCCGCCCGGATCGAGGACGGCGCGGTCATCGGTGACGAGTGCCTCGTCGGTGAAGAATCGATCGTCCAGGGCAATGTGCGGGTCTACCCGTTCAAGACCATCGAGGCCGGCGCGTTCGTCAACACCTCGGTCATCTGGGAGTCCCGCGGTCAGGCCCATCTCTTCGGCGCCAGGGGTGTCACCGGCATCCTGAACGTGGAGATCACCCCCGAGGTGGCCGTGCGGCTGGCCGGTGCGTACGCGACGACCCTGAAGAAGGGGTCCACCGTCACGACGGCACGTGACCACTCACGTGGTGCGCGTGCCCTCAAGCGAGCGGTGATCTCGGCGCTCCAGGCCAGTGCCATCGACGTACGCGACCTGGAGAACGTGCCGTTGCCCGTCGCCCGTCAGCAGACGGCGCGCGGCAGCGCAGGCGGCATCATGATCCGTACGTCGCCCGGTGTACCGGACTCCGTCGACATCATGTTCTTCGACGAGCGTGGTGCCGACCTCTCGCAGGCCGGACAGCGGAAGCTGGACCGGGTGTACGCGCGCCAGGAGTACCGGCGTGCCTTCCCCGGCGAGATCGGCGACCTGCACTTCCCCGCCAGCGTCTTCGACTCGTACACCGGGTCCCTGCTGCGCAATGTCGACATCACGGGGATCGCCGATTCCAACATGAAGGTCGTCATCGACGCCTCCAACGGCAGCTCCGGACTCGTCCTCCCCAGCCTGCTGGGGCGGCTGGGTGTGGACGCGCTGACGATCAATCCGGGTCTCGACGAGTCCAGGCCGACCGAGTCGGCCGACACACGCCGGTCCGGCATGGTGCGCCTCGGCGAGATCGTGGCCTCGGCGCGGGCAGCCTTCGGGGTGCGCTTCGACCCGGTCGGTGAGCGGCTCTCCCTCGTCGACGAGCGCGGCCGCATCATCGAGGACGACCGGGCGCTGCTGGTCATGCTCGATCTGATCGCGGCGGAACGGCGCAGCGGGCGAGTGGCGCTGCCGGTCACGACGACGAGGATCGCCGAGCAGGTGGCGGCGTACCACGGCACCCAGGTGGAGTGGACGACGACATCGCCCGACGATCTGACGCGAGTGGGCCGCGAGGACACGACGATCTTCGGTGGTGACGGCCGTGGTGGCTTCATCATTCCGGAGTTCAGCAGTGTCTTCGACGGGTCGGCGGCTCTCGTGCGGCTGGTGGGCCTCGTGGCCCGTACGCAGCTCACGCTGAGCCAGATCGACGCCCGGATCCCGAAGGCGCATGTGCTCAAGCGCGACCTCGCGACACCGTGGGCCGTGAAGGGGCTCGTCATGCGCCGGGTCGTCGAAGCGGCCGGCGACCGGCATGTGGACACCACTGACGGCGTGCGCGTCGTCGAGGCGGACGGCCGCTGGGTCATGGTGCTGCCGGACCCCGCCGAGGCTGTCACTCATTTGTGGGCAGAAGGCCCCGATGACGCTTCGGCGCAGGCGCTGCTCGACGAGTGGTCCGCCGTGGTGGACAGCGCAGGTCAGTAGCGTGTGACAGGTGAGCCGGGAGTTGTCGCGCGACGGCTCCCGGCACACCGGTGGGGCCATTCGGCGGTAGCGGCTGCGACGTGCGACGATGTGCGGCATGTCGCAGCAGCCCCCCGTTCGGAGCACCGGCTCTCCACCCGCACGTCCCGATGCCTCCATGTCGCTGCTGACGAACGTGATGGAGCACAGTCTGGACGACGGGTACGCCGAGGCGTCGGCCCGCCGGGCGGCCGAGGGCGGCGGTCTGCCGCGTACGCTGCGCGCCAAGCTGGGACTGGCCGCCGGGCTCGTGCTCGCCGCCCTGGTCGTGACCGTGGGAGCCGCGAACGCGCGGATAGCGGCACCGGTGGTGGCCAAGGAGCGCGAGGAGCTCATCAACCGTATCGACGCGGAGACCTCGGACGCCGACGCGCTGGAGCGCAGCGTCGACAAGCTCCGTGACGACGTCGGAGACCGTCAGCGCAAGGCTCTGAAGACCCAGGGCGGCAACCAGGCTGATCTGGTCGCCCTGCTCGCGGGGGCCACCGAGGTCGAGGGTCCGGGCGTCAAGCTCGTCGTCGACGACGCCAAGGGCACCGAGCAGGGTGGTGACGGGCCGCGGGAGGACAGCGGTTTCAACGACACCGGCCGGGTGCGCGACCGTGACATGCAGCGGGTCGTGAACGGGCTCTGGGAGTCCGGCGCCGAAGCGGTGGCGATCAACGGGCAGCGGCTGACGGCCCTGTCCGCCATCCGTGCCGCGGGCGACGCCATACTGGTCGACAACAGGCCGCTGGTGCCGCCGTACACGGTGCTCGCGGTGGGGGACGGGAAGAAGCTGAGCACGGCGTTCCAGGACAGTGCGGACGGACAGTATCTGCACGCGCTCCAGGAGAACTTCGGGATCCGCTCCAGCATCTCGACCGAGGGCACGGTGCGTCTTCCGGCTGCTCCGAGCTTGATCGTACGAACAGCAGAGCCGAAAGCCGCCGGCGCCGGGACGGGCAGCGGGCAGGACACGGCTGACACAGGGAAGGGCACATCGTGATCGCCGTACTGGGCCTCGTCGTGGGAGTCGTGGTCGGACTGTTGGTCCGGCCCGAAGTGCCGGCGGTGGTCGAGCCCTATCTGCCGATCGCCGTCGTCGCGGCTCTGGACGCCGTGTTCGGTGGTCTGCGGGCCATGCTGGACGGCATCTTCGTCGACAAGGTCTTCGTCGTCTCCTTCCTCTCGAACGTCGTGGTCGCCGCACTGATCGTCTTCCTCGGTGACAAGCTGGGCGTCGGCGCGCAGCTCTCCACGGGTGTGGTCGTCGTGCTCGGTATCCGGATCTTCTCCAACGCTGCCGCGATCCGCCGGCATGTGTTCCGGGCGTGAGGCCGATGAACAGCGCAGAGAATCCGCAGGACGGGAACGCCCGGGACCGGAACGCGCAGGACGGGATTCCGCAGGACGGGAACCCGAAGGGCGAGGGCGGCATCAGTGAGGGTGTGACAGAAGAGGGTCCGCGCAGCGAGCGGCCGCAGGCCGGGGCGCCGCGGGCCGAACTGCCGCCGGAGAAGAGCCCCCAGGGGGAAAGCCGTGACGAACGGACGGCGGCGGCGTCGGCGTCCGCCGAGGAGCCGGTAGCGGCAACGGCGTCGGCGCCGCCCCCGCCGGGCGGCGATGGGGCCGGTGAAGAGACCGGCAGGCAGCGGCTGTTGGCCGGGCTCTGGCCCCCGCGTATCACCCGCGCCCAACTCACGGTCGCCGTGCTGCTGTTCGTCCTGGGGCTGGGCCTGGCCATCCAGGTGCGCTCCACCAGCGACAACAGTGCGCTGCGCGGAGCCCGCCAGGAGGACCTCGTCCGCATCCTCGACGAGCTCGACAACCGCACCCAGCGGCTGGAGGACGAGAAGCAGCGTCTGGAGGACCAGCGGGCCGAGCTGGAGAACAGTTCGGACCAGGCCGAAGAGGCGCGCAAGCAGACCCAGCAGAAGGAACAGCAGCTGGGCATTCTCGCCGGCACGGTCGCGGCGGAGGGCCCGGGTATCACGCTGACCATCCAGGACAAGTCCGGCACCGTGGAGTCGGACATGCTGCTGGACGCCATCCAGGAGCTGCGCGCTGCCGGTGCGGAGGCGATCCAGGTCAACGACATCAGGGTCGTCGCGGATACGCACTTCACCGGTACGGGCGGTGACATCGAGGTCGACGGGAAACGCATCACCGCCCCGTACGTCTTCAAGGTCATCGGGAAGCCGCAGGATCTCGAGCCGGCCCTGAACATCCCCGGCGGTGTGGTGCAGACACTGGAGAAGGAGCAGGCCACCGCCACGGTGGTGCGCTCGCAGAAGATCGTCGTGGACGCCTTGCGACCCGCGAAGCGGCCTGACTACGCTCGGTCGTCGGACCAGTGATGCGGGGGCGCATGGGGTCCGGCGGACCGGGGCAAGAGGTTGCGGGGGGTCGGCACATCGAAGGCGTGCGGTCTGGTGGAAACTGTCTGGTGGGTACGGACGTTGTGAGAATGTCCGGGTCGGCAGGTCCGATCATCGAGGGTTCGTCCTGCCCCACGGGCGGGTCTATTTCGGTCAAGGGGAATCGCCCGTGAAGTTGTTTGCGAAGTTGTTCGGCAAGAGCTCGCGCGAGGACGGCGGCAACGCCAGGCATCGCGCGCCGCGTCATGGCCAGGGTGAGGAGCAGGGCGGCGAGCGGCCGCTCTTCCGGGACGAGGTCTCCGGTCAGGGCGGTGACATTTCGGGCGGTCCGGGCGCGTCGTCTGTTGACCCTGCCGGTCCCGGCCGCATAGGTTTCGGGGAACCATCAACCTCGAGTACGGGTGGAGGGTTTGCCTCCGACCCGTATGCGACCAATCCCCACGCGGGGCAGCCGCGGCAGGAGGATCCGTCCATGTCGGCCTTGCCGGTTTGTACGAGGTGCGGTCACCGCAATGCCGAGTCCAGTCGGTTCTGCTCCAACTGCGGCGCGCCGCTGCGCGGCGGTGCGCCCGCCGAGCGGCCGTCCGAGACGACGTCGACCATCTCCATCTCCGGCCTCGAGGCGTACGACTCCGAGGTGACGGGCCAGACGCAGGTCCCGTCGCTCTCCCCGGAGGCCCAGGCGGCGGTCGACGCGCTGCCGCTCGGCTCCGCGCTCCTCGTGGTGCGCCGCGGACCGAACTCCGGAAGCCGCTTCCTGCTGGACGGTGAGCTGACCACGGCCGGCCGCCACCCGCAGAGCGACATCTTCCTCGACGACGTGACCGTGTCGCGGCGCCATGTGGAATTCCGGCGCGGGCCCGACGGCAGCTTCACCGTGGGGGACGTCGGCAGTCTGAACGGCACCTACGTCAACCGTGAACGGATCGACTCCGTCCTCCTGGCGAATGGTGACGAGGTCCAGATCGGCAAGTACCGACTGGTCTTCTACGCGAGCCAGAGGGGCCTGTAACCGTCCCCCGGACCCGGTCCGGGGGACCCAGGAAGGCACATGCGAACACCGAAGGGCGGTGCCGGTCACGGCACCGCCGCTGCGGCCGAGCGGCTGATGAGCATCGGTACGGTGCTCAGCGGGCTGCGCGACGAGTTCCCCGAAGTCACGATCTCCAAGATCCGGTTCCTCGAGGCGGAAGGGCTCGTCGAGCCGCGGCGCACCCCGTCCGGGTACCGCAAGTTCAGTCCGGAGGACGTCGAGCGTCTGGCGCAGGTGCTGCGGATGCAGCGCGATCACTATCTGCCGCTGAAGGTCATCCGCGAGCATCTCGACGCCGTGGCCCGCGGTGAGCAGGTCCAGCTGCCCGCACAGAGCACGCCGCGGGAGCTCCTGGACGGTGGTGACCGGGAGGCAGACGCCGAGCGCCGTACCGCCGCCCGGGTGGGCCGTGCGGAGCTGCTGGCCGCCGCCGGGGTGAGCGAGGAGGAGCTGACCGACTGGGAGTCGTACGGCCTCCTCGGCCGGCACGAGGACGGCGGATACGACGCCGAGTCGGTGACGGTCGCCAGGCTGGTGGCCGATCTGGGCAGATTCGGTCTGGAACCGCGTCATCTGCGGGCCATGAAGGCCGCGGCGGACCGCGAGGCCGGACTGGTGGAACAGGTGGTGGCACCCTTGCGGCGGCACCGCAATCCGCAGACCAGGGCACATGCCGAGGCCACCGTGAAAGAGCTCGCGGCCCTGTCCGTGCGGCTGCATGCGGCTCTGGTGCAGACGGCTCTCGGGGTGCGGCTCCACTGATCATGAACGTGCCCGACTACCCAAACCTGCCGAGCACGTCCTAGGGTTGCTGTGTGAACGAGCTCGACGTTGTGGGTGTCCGGGTTGAAATGCCCTCCAACCAACCGATCGTGCTCCTGCGTGAAGTGGGAGGCGATCGGTACCTCCCCATTTGGATCGGTCCCGGGGAGGCGACCGCCATTGCCTTCGCGCAGCAAGGCATGGCTCCTGCCAGGCCGCTGACCCATGACCTCTTCAAGGATGTGCTGGAGGCGGTGGGCCAGGAGCTCACCGAGGTCCGCATCACTGATCTGCGTGAAGGGGTCTTCTACGCGGAGCTGGTCTTCGCCAGCGGAGTCGAGGTGAGTGCGCGTCCGTCCGACGCCATAGCTCTCGCTCTGCGTACCGGTACGCCGATCTTCGGCAGTGACGGTGTGCTGGACGACGCGGGGATCGCGATCCCCGACGAGCAGGAGGACGAGGTGGAGAAGTTCCGCGAGTTCCTCGACCAGATCTCGCCTGAGGACTTCGGGACCAACAGCCAGTGACCGCCCAGCGGGGCGGCATCGGCACATTCGAGCAGCCTTTCCCCGAACCGAGGCACGGGAAACCACTCTCAGGGTGATTATCACTCGGCGTGCCGAGTGTGGCGATCGTTGACGCGCCCCTGGTGACTGCCTACCGTCGACATGGCAGGTCAAGGACGGAGGTCGGCGTGGACAGCAGCGGCGACGGTGCGGTGGGGGGCGCCCCCGGACGAGGTCCGGGGGAGAGCGGGCCGTATCCGCTCCACGGGAGTGCGGTCGAACCATCCACGGAGACGGTCGGCTATCGCGGTCCCACCGCGTGTGCGGCAGCCGGCATCACCTATCGGCAGCTCGATTACTGGGCCCGTACCGGCCTGGTCGAACCCAGTGTCCGCCCGGCGCACGGGTCGGGGACCCAGCGCCTCTACAGCTTCCGCGACGTGGTCGTCCTCAAGATCGTGAAGCGTTTCCTGGACACCGGTGTGGCGCTGCAGAACATCCGGACCGCGGTGCAGCATCTGCGGGCGCGCGGCTTCGCCGATCTCGAGCGCATGACGCTGATGAGCGACGGCGCGACGGTCTACGAGTGTTCCTCGCCCGACGAGGTCGTCGACCTCCTCCAGGGCGGTCAGGGCATCTTCGGGATCGCGGTCGGAGTCGTCTGGCGGGACGTCGAGGCGGCCCTGTCGCAGCTGCACGGCGAGCGGATCGACACCGGCGAGACCCTGGTCGGGCACAACCCGGCCGACGAGCTGGCCAGACGCCGACGCGACCGGGCGGTCTGAGCACACCTGGAAGCGGCCCCGATGTCAGTGGCGTAGGGCAGCATCGGAGGTGTGAGATTCGCGCCGACGATCCTGCATCTGGACATGGATGCCTTCTTCGCCGCCGCCGAGCAGGCGGCGAAGCCGAGTCTGCGCGGAAAGCCCGTGATCGTCGGCGGACTCGGCCCGCGGGGGGTGGTCGCCACCTGTTCGTACGAGGCGAGACGGTTCGGCGTCCATTCGGCGATGCCGATGGCCCAGGCTCGACGACTCGCGCCGAACGCCGCGTATCTCGTGCCCCGCTTCTCGCTCTACCGCACGATCAGCGAGCAGGTCATGGAGCTGCTGGGCCGGCTGTCGCCGCTGGTGGAGCCACTGAGCCTGGACGAGGCCTTCGTGGACCTGGAGGCGGGCGGCGCGGCGGACGACACCGCGTCGGCACGGGCCACCGGTGAGCAGCTGCGCGAGGCCATCCGCGCGGTGACGGGGCTGACCGGTTCGGTCGGTCTGGCGGGGTCCAAAATGCTCGCGAAGATCGCCTCGGAGCAGGCCAAGCCGGACGGCCTGGTGCTCATCGAGCCCGGTACGGAGCGTGAGCTGCTCGGGCCGATGTCCGTGCGCACCCTGCCGGGCGTGGGACCGGCCACGGGAGAGCATCTGCGCAGGGCCGGTATGACCACCTGTGCGGATCTGGCCGAGGCGGGCGAGGACGAGCTGGTGCGGCTGCTCGGCAAGGCACACGGGGCGTCCCTGTTCCGGATGGCCCTCGGCCATGACGACCGGGCCGTTGTGGCCGAGCGGGACACCAAGTCCGTGTCGGTGGAGGACACGTTCGATGTCGATCTGCACGACCGCGTCCGGATCAGGGTCGAGGTGGAGCGGCTCGCCGACCGGTGCGTGCACCGGCTGAGGGCTTCGGGGCACTCGGGCCGCACCATCGTGCTGAAGGTCCGGCGGTTCGACTTCTCCACGCTCACCCGCTCCGAGACGCTGCGCGGGCCCACGGACGACCCCGCCGTCGTGCGAGAAGCGGCGGGGAGGCTGCTGGAGTCCGTCGACACCACGGGCGGGGTGCGGCTGCTCGGGGTGGGAGTGACGGGCCTCGCGGACTACACACAGGAGGATCTCTTCGCGCAGGCCGCGGCGGCCGGTGAGCACAGCGCGGGGGAGCTCGCCGAGGGCGAGGCGGCGGAAGCGGCGGTGCCGCATCGGGAGGAGAAACCGGGCGAGCCGGAGCCCGAGGCGGCTCTCGCCGAGCGTCGCTGGCCCGCGGGCCATGACGTGCGGCATGCGCAGTGGGGGCCGGGATGGGTGCAGGGCAGCGGGATCGGGCGGGTCACCGTCCGGTTCGAGGAGCCGACCTCACCGCCGGGACGCGTGCGCACCTTCCGGGTGGACGACCCGGACCTGGAGCTGTCCGACCCACTGCCGCTGGTGACTGCCCCTGAGGGAGATCAGTCCTCCTGGCCGGCCACACGGCCGAAGGAGCGGTCGCCGGACGAGGGCGCGGGGGTGTCCGGCGGGGTCGAGAGATCGAGCCCGTAGTGGTGGTAGAGCTGAAGCTCCTGCTCCGGGGAGAGATGGCGGCCCACTCCGAAATCGGGGGCGTCCTTGATCAACGCGCGTTCGTACGGCACCCGTAGTCCGTTGTCGACGAACTCGCTCGGCTCCAGCGGGACGAAGGCGTCCCTGCTGAAGAGGCCGGTGCGGACGGCCGCCCATTCGGGTACGCCGGTGGCATCGTCGAGATACACCTCGTCCACAGTCCCGATCTTGGCCCCGTTGCGGTCGAACGCCTTGCGGCCGATCAGGCTGCGCGGATCGATGTCGGTCTGCACGGTCCCTCCAAGAGGTCGCAACTGCTCCGTAAATGATACGAAAGTGCACATCGAGGGTGTCGGCCACTTGAGCGATCGACGAGAGGACGCGCTGGTACGCTGACTAACGGCTGCTGACCCCGTGCGGGAGAGTCCACCGGAGGAAACGGTGGCGCCGAAGGAGCAAATCCTCCCCGGAATCTCTCAGGCACCCTGTACCGCACGGACGAGGTCACTCTGGAAAGCAGGGCGGGCGTCGGACGGCATCCGCTCTCACCGACGGTGAAAGCCGGGTTCCCTCGTGGGGATCCGGTGAAGCTCTCAGGTTGAGATGACAGAGGGGGAGGCCGTCCGGGTACCCGCGCCGTGGTGCCCCTCGCAGGTCGCGTCAGACCAGGAGGCCTCCATCATGACCGCCAACCGCATTCCGCTCGCACAGCTGGAGCGAGGCACCCCCTTCGAGCAGCGCCACATCGGACCCGACGCCGAGGCGCAGGCCAAGATGCTGGCCCAGGTGGGATACGGCTCGCTCGACGAGCTGACCGCCGCCGCGGTTCCCGACGTCATCAAGAACGCCGAGGCGCTCGCGCTGCCCGAGGCGCGCACCGAGCCCGAGGTCCTCGCCGAGCTGCGCACGCTCGCCGACCGGAACACGGTCCTGGCGCCGATGATCGGCCTCGGCTACTACGGCACGTTCACGCCGCCGGTCATCCTGCGCAACGTCATGGAGAACCCGGCCTGGTACACCGCGTACACGCCGTACCAGCCCGAGATCTCCCAGGGGCGGCTCGAAGCCCTGCTGAACTTCCAGACCATGGTCGCCGAGCTGACGGGTCTGCCCACCTCGGGCGCCTCGCTGCTCGACGAGAGCACCGCCGCCGCCGAGGCCATGTCGCTCGCCCGCCGCGTCGGCAAGGTCAAGAACGGCGTGTTCCTCGTCGACGCCGACGTCCTGCCGCAGACCCTCGCGGTGATCGAGACCCGCGCCGAGCCGACCGGCGTGGAGGTCGTCACCGCCGACCTGCACGACGGCATTCCGGCCGAGATCGCCGAGCGGGGCGTCTTCGGCGTCCTGCTGCAGTACCCGGGCGCCTCGGGTGTCGTACGCGACATCAAGCCCGTGATCGACCAGGCGCACGAGCTCGGTGCGATCGTCACCGTCGCCGCGGACCTGCTCGCGCTGACCCTGCTCACCTCGCCCGGTGACCTCGGCGCGGACATCGCGGTCGGCACCACGCAGCGCTTCGGCGTCCCGATGGGCTTCGGCGGACCGCACGCCGGCTACATGGCGGTGCGCGAGAAGTTCGCCCGCAGCCTGCCGGGACGGCTCGTCGGCGTCTCCGTCGACGCGGACGGCAACCGGGCGTACCGCCTCGCGTTGCAGACCCGTGAGCAGCACATCCGCCGCGAGAAGGCCACCAGCAACATCTGCACCGCTCAGGTGCTGCTCGCCGTGATGGCGGGCATGTACGCCGTCTACCACGGGCCCGAGGGCCTGCGGGCGATCGCCCGGCGCACCCACCGCTACGCGACGCTGCTCGCCGAGGGCCTGCGGGCCGGCGGTGTGGAGGTCGTCCACGGCGCGTACTTCGACACGCTCACCGTCCGCGTGCCGGGCAGGGCGGCCGACGTGCTGCACGCCGCCCGCGAGGGCGGGGTGAACCTGCGCCTCGTCGACGCCCACCACGTCTCCCTCGCCTGCGACGAGACCACGAACCGTGCGCAGCTGACCGCCGTGTGGGGCGCCTTCGGCGTCGACGCCGACATCGAGGCGCTGGACGCGGCCTCCGTGGACACCCTGCCCGAGGCCCTGCTGCGCACCGACGAGTACCTCACGCACCCGGTCTTCCACCAGAACCGTTCCGAGACCGCGATGCTGCGCTACCTGCGCCGCCTCGCCGACCGTGACTACGCGCTGGACCGCGGCATGATCCCGCTCGGCTCCTGCACCATGAAGCTGAACGCGACCACCGAGATGGAGCCGGTGACCTGGCCCGAGTTCGGGCAGATGCACCCCTTCGCCCCCGTGGACCAGGCCGCCGGATATCTGACGCTCATCCGCGAGCTGGAGGAGCGTCTCGCCGAGGTCACCGGCTACCACAGCGTCTCCATCCAGCCCAACGCCGGTTCGCAGGGTGAGCTGGCCGGACTTCTGGCCGTCCGCGCCTACCACCGCGCCAACGGCGACGACCAGCGCACCGTCTGCCTCATCCCGTCGTCCGCCCACGGCACCAACGCCGCGAGCGCCGTCATGGCCGGCATGAAGGTCGTCGTGGTCAAGACCGCCGACGACGGCGAGATCGACGTCGAGGACCTGCGCGCCAAGATCGAGCAGTACCGCGACGAGCTGTCGGTGCTGATGATCACCTACCCGTCCACGCACGGCGTCTTCGAGGAGCACGTCGCCGACATCTGCGCCCAGGTCCACGAGGCCGGCGGCCAGGTGTACGTCGACGGTGCCAACCTCAACGCGCTGGTCGGCCTCGCGAAGCCGGGCAAGTTCGGCGGCGACGTCTCGCACCTGAACCTGCACAAGACCTTCTGCATCCCGCACGGCGGTGGCGGTCCGGGCGTCGGCCCGGTCGGTGTGCGCGAGCACCTCGCCCCGTACCTGCCGAACCACCCGCTCCAGCCCACGGCGGGCCCGGAGACGGGCGTGGGCCCGATCTCGGCCGCCCCGTGGGGCTCGGCGGGCATCCTGCCCATCTCCTGGGCGTACGTCCGGCTCATGGGCGGCGAGGGCCTCAAGCGGGCCACGCAGGTCGCCGTGCTCGCCGCCAACTACATCGCCAAGCGTCTCGAGCCGCACTACCCGGTGCTCTACACCGGCCCGGCGGGCCTGGTCGCGCACGAGTGCATCGTGGACCTGCGGCCGCTGTCGAAGGCGACGGGCGTCAGCGTCGACGACATCGCCAAGCGTCTGATCGACTACGGCTTCCACGCCCCGACCATGTCGTTCCCGGTGGCCGGCACGCTGATGATCGAGCCCACCGAGAGCGAGGACCTGGGCGAGATCGACCGCTTCTGCGAGGCGATGATCGCCATCCGCGCGGAGATCGAGAAGGTCGCGTCGGGCGAGTGGCCCGCGGCGGACAACCCGCTGAGCAACGCCCCGCACACGGCGGCCGCGCTGGGCGGTGCGTGGGAACACTCCTACAGCCGTGAGGAGGCCGTCTTCCCGGCCGGCGTGAGCGCCGCGGACAAGTACTGGCCGCCGGTGCGACGGATCGACGGCGCGTTCGGCGACCGCAACCTCGTCTGCTCCTGCCCGCCGCTGGAGGAGTACGACAACTGACGGGTGACGCCTATGCGTCGGGGCCGGTACGGAGGATGAGTCTCCGGCCGGCCCCTTCTCGTACGGACGGCGCTCAGGCGGCCGTCATGACCTGGCGGTGCGGCGCGATGATCTGCCCGTCGGGCAGCAGCTCACCGGTGTCCTCGAAGAGGAGCACGCCGTTGCACAGCAGGCTCCAGCCCTGCTCCGGATGGTGCGCCACCAGGCGCGCCGCTTCCCTGTCGGCAGAGTCGGATGTCGGGCAGGCTGGTTGGTGCTGGCACATGGGTGGGTTCTTTCGCTGCGGTGTGTGAGTCCTGCGGCTGGATGAAGTGTTCATGGCCGCCCCCCGTATCTGTCGGTCCGATCCCAGTGTTGCCCTACGGGCGTCAATCCGCAGGGATTTCGCGGCAGCTCTTCTTACTGGTTAATGACGTATCACCCGGGCGGACGGTTCAGCTCAACTGAGCTGTCCTTTCGGGTGGTTCAGGGGGGCCGGTTCGGGCTAGTCCGGTCGGGGCGGCAGTGCGCCCCGCGACCGGACGGTCACGGGGCGCGAGCAGCGGTTTTTCAGGCCGGCGAGCCGAGCAGCGGGGCGGGGGTGAGCCGCAGGGTCATCACCGGAAGCAGATCGGCGACCCGGTGCGGCCGGTGGGCCGCGATGCCGGGCGGGGCCGGGGCGAGGGGGACCAGGACATCGGTCGGGAGAGGCATGCCCGTCGATGCGTCCGCGTCGGTGTCGCCGTGCAGCCACAGGGTGAGCATGTAGAGCTCGGGGATGGACAGGAGGCGGGGCTGGAAGGCGGTGTGCATGGACTCGGCCTGCCGCAGCGCGCGTTCGGTGGAGATGAGATAGGGGCCCTCGAAGAAGTGCGAGAAGGTCCAGCCGTCGGCGGTGAGGGTCGTCTCCGCGGCGGCCACACTTCTCTCTCCGCTGCGGATGAGGAAACGCCAGCCCGTGAGGCGGGTGCACGGGCGGCCGGCGCTGGGCACGATGCGGTCCAGTACGTGGACGGGGAGCGGCGATTCGGGACTGACAGGTCCCTGGACGGACCTCAGTGCTGGTGTGCGGTCCTCACGGACGGCGGTAGGGGAACCGAGTGCCGCAAGGACGCTGCGGAGGGCAGGCGCGGGAGCCGGGGGGACATGCAGCGGCATGATGGGTCGCCTCTCACTTGGAGACACGGTGAAACGTGGGCAGGTGCGGACGGCACTGTCAGCGTGCGGGGTCAGAGGGGGGCCGGGACAGGCCGCCGGGCGCCAACTCTCTGCCTCGTTTGCGGAGTTTATACGACACGTGTTCTCACAATGTTTCCGCTAGTGCTCGTGCGTATTTCCCGCAAGGCAGGTTCAGGTCTTTCTCCTGCGGAGTTTCAGGGGGTTTTATCCGGCCTGTAACGCCACAACCTGGGATTTCCTCCACGGGTCGGTAGGCTGAAACCCGTCGGTGTTTTTCACCAGGCGACCGGTGCTGGAAACTGCGTTCTGCGGCATGCCGAGTGAATGTGCCGCTCGGGCGCGCATCCCACAGTAGCGGTCACCGGGCGTTCCCGCCGCGTTATAGATCAGCCAGCCGGGGCATTATCGTCCGTGACGCGAGCGACCAGAGCTGCGTGGAGCCCACTCGAGGAGGGACCCTTCGATGGGGGAGAAGGTCGTGGCAGGCGGCATCGCGCTGTCCGATCGGCAACGCCACCGCCGGAAGTTGCAGCAGTGCCTGGCGGGACTGGGGCGACTGCTGGACGAGAAGAGGTTCGACCGGCCCAAGAATCTCATGGGGCTGGAGATCGAGCTGAATCTCGCAGGTGCCGACGGGCTGCCTCGGATGATAAATGCGGAGGTTCTGGAACGCATCGCGAGCCAGGATTTCCAGACCGAGCTGGGAATGTTCAATCTGGAAGTGAACATTGTGCCGCACAGGCTCGGTGGACAGGTTCTGGATCAGCTGGGGGAGGAGTTGCGCACCGGGCTCGGATATGCGGACCGGAAAGCGAACGAGGTCGGTGCCGGCATCGTGATGATCGGCATCCTGCCGACCCTCGAGCAGGGCGACCTGGTGTCGGCGAACCTCTCCGACGTCGACCGCTACACGCTGCTGAACGACCAGATCGTCGCGGCCCGCGGTGAGGACTTCGCGCTGGACATCGACGGCGTCGAGCGGCTCAGCTGCACCTCGGCGTCGATAGCCCCCGAGGCCGCCTGCACCTCGGTGCAGTTGCACCTCCAGGTGACGCCCAACCGGTTCGCCGACGTGTGGAACGCGGCGCAGGCGGTGGCCGGCGTACAGGTGGCGGTGGGGGCCAACTCCCCCTTCCTGTTCGGGAGGGAGCTGTGGCGCGAGTCGCGGCCGCCGCTGTTCCAGCAGGCGACCGACACCCGGCCGCCCGAACTCCAGGCCCAGGGCGTACGGCCGCGGACCTGGTTCGGCGAACGGTGGGTGGATTCGGCGTACGAACTCTTCGAGGAGAACCTGCGGTACTTCCCTCCGCTGCTGCCGATATGCAACGACGAGGATCCGCTGCGGGTGATCGAGGACGGCGGCATCCCCGGGCTCCATGAACTCGTGCTGCACAACGGCACCGTGTACCGCTGGAACCGGCCGGTGTACGGCGTCGCCGACGGCGTGCCCCATCTGCGCGTGGAGAACCGGGTCCTGCCGGCGGGCCCCACGGTCACCGACGTGATCGCCAACGCCGCGTTCTACTACGGACTCGTGCGCGCCCTCGCCGAGGAGCCGCGGCCGGTGTGGAGCAGGCTGCCGTTCTCGGCCGCCGCGGAGAACTTCGACGCGGGGTGCCGGCACGGCATCGAGGCGGAACTCCAGTGGCCGCGGCCGGGCCGGGCGGGCGGCATCACCACGGTGCCTGTCGCCAAGCTCGTGCGCGACGAACTGCTGCCGCTGGCCGCCGCGGGGCTCGACGCCTGGAACATCGAGCCGGCCGACCGTGACAAGTACCTCGGGGTGATCGAGGAGCGCTGCAAGCGGCGGATGAACGGCGCGTCCTGGCAGTCCGAGACGTATCACCGTGCGCTGGAGGCGGGCCTGGGAAGGGACGCGGCTCTCGCCGCCACCACCCGTCGCTACTGCGAGCTGATGCGTGAGGGCGACCCCGTCCACACCTGGCCGGTCGGCTTCCCGGGGCCGCGGAACTGAGCGGGGAGGGCCGACGGCGCGGTCGGCGACCGGCGCGGGTGACCGTGCCGGTCGTCCGGTGTGCGGGCGGGTCCTGTTCGGCGAGTGATCCGCCGGTCCGGGACCCTGCCCGGCAACGGCCGGACGGGACCTGCCTCCCCTCCCCGGCCGGGCGTCGGGCAAGCTGTGACGTCTCAACCTGTGGTGTTGCCCCGGTGATGTCCGCCGGCGGCACGAGGATGGGGACACGACGGGCTCGGTCTATGGGAGGCACGTGTGCAGGCGGATGCGGGGCGCGTGGCTGATCCCCTCCCCGGGGAGGGCATGCCGCGGAAGATCTTGCGGTCCGAGATGCTCCTGGTGCTCGCGCTCTCGCTGGGCGCGAGCGGAGTGTCGGCGCTCATCAGCTTCGTCGGGTCGCTGACGAAACCGGGCGGGCTGAAGGACCAGGCGGCCACGCTCAACGGGTCGTACGCGCCGGGCCGGCCCTGGCTCGACCTCTCCTGGCAGCTGTTCGGCATCGCCTCCGCCCTGGTGCCGGTGCTGCTGGTGGCCCATCTGCTCCTGCGCGAGGGAGCGGGGATGCGTGCGATCGGCTTCGACCGGAGCCGGCCGTGGTCCGACCTCGGGCGCGGCACGCTCGTCGCGGCGGGGATCGGCAGTGCCGGACTCGCCTTCTATCTGGCCGCGCGCGCGTCCGGGTTCAATCTCACCGTCGTGCCGGAATCGCTGCCCGACGTGTGGTGGAAGTATCCGGTCCTGATCCTGTCGGCGATCCAGAACTCCGTCGTGGAGGAAGTGATCGTCGTCGGGTATCTGCTCCGCAGGCTCGACCAGTTGGGCTGGACGCCGATGGCCGCGCTGGCGGCGAGCTCGGTGCTGCGCGGCTCCTACCACCTCTACCAGGGCATCGGCGGCTTCATCGGCAACATGGTGATGGGCGTGGTCTTCGTCCTGCTGTACCGGCGCTGGGGACGGGTCGGGCCGCTCGTGGCCGCGCACGCGCTGCTCGACATCGTGGCCTTCGTCGGGTACGGGCTGCTCGCCGGGAAGGTGAGCTGGCTGCCCACGATGTGACGCGGGCGAGCATGACCAGGAGGCGTACGGCACATGCCGTACGCCCCTGTCCCTTTGCGGCACGCGGTCAGGGAGCGGTGAGCAGGTCGCCCTCGATGACGGTCACGGCGCTGCCGGTCAGCGCGGTGCGCTCGCCCCGCAGCGAGGTACGCACCAGGCCGGAGCGGGCGGAGGCCTGGAGCCCGGTCAGATCCGCCCGCCCGAGACGGGCCGACCAGAAGGGCGCGAGGGCCGTGTGGGCGCTGCCCGTCACGGGATCCTCGTCGATGCCGACCCGCGGGAAGAAGCACCGCGAGACGAAGTCGTAGCCGGCGACCGGATCGTCGGCGGCGGCCGTGGCGATGACGCCGCGGTCGGAGACGTCGACGAGTGCCCGGTGGTCCGGGCGCAGGCCCCGCACGGTCTTCTCGTCGGCGACCTCGACGAGGAGATCGCCGACGTGCGGACCCGTGTCGTGCACCGAGAACACCTCCGCTCCCAGCGCCGCGGCCAGTGAGGCCGGGGTCTCGACCGCCGTCAGGGGTGAGGTCGGGAAGTCGAGCGTGATCGTGCCGTCGTCCCCGGCGGTGGCCGTGAGGATGCCGCAGCGCGCGGCGAAGCGCACCGTGCCCGTACCCGCACCCGTGGTGTGCAGGACATGGGCGGTGGCGAGCGTGGCGTGGCCGCACATGTCGACCTCCGTGGCCGGGGTGAACCAGCGCAGCGCCCAGTCGGCGTCCGCGCCGGGCGGCAGCGGATGGGCGAAAGCGGTCTCCGAGAGGTGGACCTCGGTGGCCACCTGCTGGAGCCAGGTGTCTGCCGGAAAGCCGTCGGCGTCCAGCAGCAGGACTCCCGCGGGGTTGCCGGCGAAGGGGCGGTCGGTGAAGGCGTCGACGATTCGAATCCGCATGAGCCGACCGTAGAGCCCGGACAAAGCCGCAGGCCAAGGCCAATCCGGGATCGGCGGCCCCATGGGAGTTGTCATGCGAGCTATTCCGATATATCGTTGACGCATCGCGACAGATCAACGATGGAAGGGGCGTAGTCATGCGTTCATCAGGACACGAACACGGTCACCGTCAGGGACACTGCGGACCCGGCCATCAGGGTCGGGGCGACTTCGAAGGGCGCCGGGGAGCGTTCGGTCCGTTCGGGCCGCCGTTCGGCGGCGGGCCCTTCGGGGGCGGCGGGCGCGGCCGCGGTGGTGGCAGGGGAAGGGCGCGGCGCGGTGACGTGCGTGCCTCGATCCTGGCGCTGCTGAAGGACCGCCCGATGCACGGTTACGAGATGATCCAGGAGATCGGCGAGCGCAGTGGCGGGGCCTGGAAGCCCAGTCCCGGCTCGGTCTATCCGACGCTCCAGCTGCTCGAGGACGAAGGCCTGATCACCAACCAGAGCGAGGGCGGCAAAAAGCTGTTCACGCTCACGGAATCGGGCCGCGCCGAGGCCGAGTCGGGGCCGGACGCCCCGTGGGAAGAGGCCGGGCGCACCGTCGACTGGGACACGGTCAACGAGATCCGGCAGGCCGGCTGGGGGCTGATGGAAGCCTTCGGGCAGGTCTGGAAGACCGGCAGCCCCGAGCAGCGGCAGAAGGCCGTCGAGGTCATCAACGAAGCCCGCAAGAAGCTCTATCTGATTCTCGCCGACGAGCACTGACCCGTGGACGAGTACTGACCCGTGATGGACGGCAGGGCCCCGCGCATCCGCGCGGGGCCCTGTTCCTGTTCACATGGGGTGGGTCGCAGGCCATGGGGTGGCCGGAAGGTGCCGGGCGAGATCAGGCGACCAGGCCGCCCAGCTTGCGCAGTGACTCGTTGAGGGCGGCCGTCGCGGAATCCTTGAGTTTGCCGGCCATGAGGGAGACCGCCGCGCCCGTGAACTCGCCGTCGATCCGCACCAGCGTCGCGTCGCCCTCCGGGGTGAGCGAGTACCGGTTGCCGACAGTGACGCCCATCGGGCCCTTGCCCCTGATCCCGAGCAGCCTGCCGGCCTCGAACTCGTCGACGGTCCAGGTCACTTCGGCGGGGAAGCCCATCAGCTTCATGTTCTCCTCGTAGGTGGCGCCCACTTCGAGAGTCGTCGGCCCGCCCTTGGGGAAGCTGGTGTGCGTGGCGTTCCACCGGCCGTACCCGCTGAAGTCCGTCAGCTCGGCCCAGACCTTCTCGGCCGGTGCCTCGATGCGTGCCTCGGCGCTGACTTCGGCCATACGACCACCCCTTCGTATCGGGTCACGGTGTCGCGGAACGTAGCCGTAGTGCCGCGAACATTCAATACTGATGAACAGTCAGAAATGTGTGACCGGGTCGCTCCCGCGACGGGCAAGGCGGCGCGCGGCAGACGGGAAGAACTGTCTCGATCTCATCCGCAAGGAGGAGAAACCGTCCAGGTGTGCCCAACCTCCGTGGGATGCGCGAATGAGTCCCTCCGGGGACGCCTGGGCCCTCGATGGCTGATGAGGTGGGAGATGTGCAGAGCCCTACCCCGTGGCTGCCGCAGCAGCCCGCCGCCACCCGTGCGGAGAACGACGCCCGACTGACAGCGGAGCTCGCCTCCGCGCTCGCGAGTGCGCGCCGGCGGGCGTTGCGTGACGGAGACCGGCAGATCGACACCGCGCATCTGCTGCACTCGCTGCTCGAGACCGACGCCGACGTCCGCGGCGCGTTCGGCCCCGGCCCGCAGGTGGCCAGGGTGCTCGGCTATCTCGTGCAGCGCAGCATCGGGTACGGGCTGCGCTGGCAGGGCTCGGTGGAGGACTCGGGCGCGGTTCCCGTCGTCCGCGCCCCGGAGGTCGACACCTCGGGGTATTCGCCGGCGGCCGTCGCGGCGATACACGGTGCGCTGGAGCGAGCCGAGAGGCGCGGCGAGGCGCGCGCGGGAGGCGTCGATCTCCTGGCCGCTCTCGCCGCCGACGGGGAGTGCCGTGCCGTGGAGGTGCTCGCCAGGGCGGGGGTGGACGCGGCCGAACTGGACGGGCGGATCGAGTCCGGACCGCCGGTGGGACCGGGCGCCCGTCTCGACATGTGCAACGGGGTCGACGGTCCTGACCCGCGCTGACATGATGTGCCGATGCAGGCGTCTTGGGGAAGGAACGCCGGCCTGGGACTCGCCCTGGGCTCGGCGTTCGCGTTCGGTGGATCGGGTGTCGCGGCCAAGCCGCTGATCGAGGCGGGTCTCGACCCGCTGCATGTGGTGTGGCTACGGGTGGCCGGCTCGGCATTGATCATGCTGCCGGTGGCCTGGCGCCACCGCGATCTCGTACGCCGTCGGCCCGCCCTCCTGCTCGGCTTCGGGCTGCTCGCCGTCGCGGGCGTCCAGGCCTGCTATTTCGCCTCGATCTCGCGGATCCCCGTCGGTGTCGCGCTGCTCATCGAATATCTCGCGCCCGCCCTCGTGCTCGGCTGGGTCCGCTTCGTGCAGCGCCGGCCCGTCACCCGTGCCGCTGCCGTCGGGGTGGTGCTCGCCGTCGCCGGACTCGCGTGTGTCGTCGAGGTCTGGTCGGGACTGACCTTCGACGCGCTCGGTCTGCTGCTGGCGCTCGGCGCCGCGTGCTGCCAGGTCGGCTACTTCGTGCTGTCCGACCATGGCGGCGACGGCGACAACGCCGCCGACCCGCTGGGGGTCATCGCGTACGGGCTGCTGGTCGGCACCGCCGTGCTGACCGTCATCGCCCGGCCGTGGTCGATGGACTTCTCGCTGCTCGGCGGCAGCGCCTCCATGGGCGGGACCGCGGTCCCCGCCGGGCTGCTGCTCGCCTGGGTGGTGCTCGTCGCCACCGTCCTCGCGTACGTCACCGGTGTCGTCTCGGTGCGCAAGCTGTCGCCGCAGGTTGCGGGCGTGGTGGCCTGCCTGGAGGCGGTCATCGCCACCGTGCTCGCCTGGGTCCTCCTGCGGGAGCATCTGTCGGCGCCGCAGATCGTGGGCGGTGCCGTGGTGCTGATCGGGGCGTTCATCGCCCAGTCCCAGGCGCCGAAGGCCCCGTCCGGGCCGGTGGCCTCGGGGTCCGTCCTCGCCGTCGCGCCGGATGAGGGCGCCGGCGGGGAAGAGCGGTTGTCGGTCGAGAGGGCCGGAACGTAAGGTGGCGATCATGCACTTGACCGTCCTTCCGCCGCCTGCCGCATAACGCGGGCGGCCAGCCGTTGACGAAGACCGGGCTCGGGGTGTCCCCGAGCGGTTCGTCGCTGCCCGCGTGACGGAGCCGAGCGACCACCATCCCGTTCTTCACACGGAGAAGTCACGTGCCGAATTCTTCCTCCACGTCCGCTGTCGGCGTGCCCGCGCAAGCCGCCGCTCCCGTGCGGATCCCGTTGCCCGTCGGGCGCAGCCTCCTCTACCTCGTCTTCGCCGGAGTCGCCTGGGGGACCGCGGGGGCGGCTGCCTCTCTGGTCTTCCGCCTGAGTGATCTCGGTCCTCTCTCGCTCTCCTTCTGGCGCTGCGCCGGAGGACTCGTCCTGCTGCTGGGTGCGCTCGCACTGCGCGCCCGGCGGGGCTCGGCGGGCCATGCCGTCCGTGCCGCGCATGCCGCCGCCGAGCCGCGCCGGCGCCGGCTGGTGCGGATCCTCGGTACGGGGATCGGGCTCACCGTCTTCCAGAGCGCGTACTTCGCGGCGGTCCAGGCGACCGGCCTCGCCGTGGGCACGGTCGTCACCCTCGGCGCGGGACCCGTCCTCATCGCGGTGGGTGCGCGGCTGACGATGGGCGAGCGCCTCGGCCGGGGCGGTGTCGTCGCCGTCACCGGCGCGCTCGCCGGACTGGCGGTCCTCGTCCTCGGCGGCGGGGGCGGCACGGTGCGGCCCGTCGGCGTCGCGCTCGCCCTGCTGTCGGCGGCCGGCTACGCGGCGATCACGCTCCTGACCCGATGGCTGGGCCGGGACGGCAGTGGCGACTCGATGGCCACGACGGCGTGGGCGTTCGGTATCGGAGCCGTGGGACTGCTGCCGATGGCCCTCGCCGAGGGCCTGCTGCCGCACACCGACGAACTGGGGCACGTCGTGTGGCTGCTGGCGTACGTCGCCGCCGTGCCGACCGCACTCGCGTACGCGCTCTACTTCGCGGGAGCCGCGGTCGTACGGGCGGCCACCGTGTCGGTGATCATGCTGCTGGAGCCGGTGAGCGCGGCGCTGATCGCGGTGACGTTGCTCGACGAACGGCTCACGGCGGCGACCGTGGTGGGCACGCTGCTCCTGCTCGCGGCGGTGGCGGGACTGGCCGTCGCGGAGACACGGACGGTGCGGCCGGTGAGGCGCGCGGGCTGAGAAGGCGGGGGCCGGTGAGGCGCGCGGGCTGAGAAGGCGGGGGCCGGGCCGGCTCTCGAACCGGCCGGCCCCCTGGCCACCCGGGGCCCGGATGCGAGCCGCGTCCGCCCGGCCCGGTATCGCCTTTCAGCGGGAGGCGATGTACTCCGGGAGCGCGATCGACGCGTCCAGGTCCTGCGCGGGGATCGCGGGCCCGTACGACGTGCGCAGTGGAAGGACTCCCGTCCAGTGCGGGAGACCCGCGTCCTCGGGCTCGTCGTTCGGGCCGCCGGTGCGCACCTTCGCGGAGACCTCCGTCAGGTCCAGTCGCAGGACCGCCGTCGCCGCCAGTTCCTTCGGGTTGGCGGGGCGGGAGTCCTCGGCGCGGCCCGGCACGACCTGGTCGACCAGGGCGTCGAGGGCGGCACGCTTCTCGGCCGGGTCGGTCACCGGGTGGGCCGTCGCGTGGATCACGACCGAGCGGTAGTTGATCGAGTGGTGGAACGCGGAGCGGGCGAGGACCAGCCCGTCGACATGGGTGACCGTCAGACAGACCGGCAGGCCGGGGTCCGGCTCTCCCGCCATGCGCAGGGGGCGTGACCCCGTCGAACCGTGGACGTACACATGCTCGTCGACACGGGCGAAGAGCGTCGGCAGCACGACGGGCGCGCCGTCCCGGACGAAGCCGAGATGGCAGAGGTAGGCCTCGTCGAGTATGGAATGAACCAGCTCGCGGTCGTACGAGGCGCGTTCCCGCGCACGGGTGGGGACGGTGCGTTCCGTCGCTTCGTAGACGTCCGGCATTGCGATCTCCATTGCACTAGCGCATAATATTGTTTGTGCTAGGAGAGTATCGGATCGAAGGTCGGCGCGCATCGGAGATTGCCGCCAGTGTCGAGCGCGCGGTCGGTGCGGGAGAGCTGGAGCCGGGGCAACTGCTGCCTCCCATGAGGGAGTTGGCGACCCGTCTCCAGGTGAACCCGAATACCGTCGCGGCCGCCTACCGGACCCTGCGCGAGCGCGGGGTCATCGAGACGGCGGGCCGCCGGGGGAGTCGGGTGCGGCCGCGCCCGGCGAGCACCTCGCGCGGATCCATCCGGGTCGACGCGCCGCCGGGCGTGCGCGATGTCAGCAAGGGGAACCCGGACCCCTCCCTGCTGCCGCCCCTCGGCGCGGCTCTCGCCGCGGCCGCCGCCCGCAACGAACGCGAGCCGGGGCTCTACGGACTGGAGCCCGTGGACGCCGAGTTCGGGCGGCTCGTCCGTGCCGGGCTGGACGCCGACGGAGTACCGGACGGCCCGGTCGCCGTCACCTCCGGGGCGCTCGACGCCATCGAGCGGGTGCTCGCCGCCCATCTGCGGCCCGGCGACGCCGTCGCCGTCGAGGACCCCGGCTGGGGAAGCCTGCTGGACCTGGTGACGGCGCTGGGGCTGAAGCCCGTACCCGTGGCCCTCGACGACGACGGACCGCTCGCCGCCGAGGTGGAGCGGGCACTCGAAGGCGGCGCGAGGGCGCTTGTCGTCACCGACCGCGCCCAGAACCCGACGGGCGCCGCGCTCGGCGCGGCCCGCGCAGCCGAACTGCGGGCCGTCCTCGCCCGCTTCCCCCGGACCCTGCTCATCGAGGACGACCACGGCCACGCCATCGTCGATCTGCCCCTGCATCCTCTCGCCGGTGTCACCGACCACTGGGCGTTCGTGCGGTCCGTGGCCAAGGCGTACGGCCCGGACCTGCGGGTCGCGACGCTGACCGGCGACACCGTCACCGTCGACCGCGTGTCGGGACGCCTGGGTCTGGGGCCGGGCTGGGTGAGCCGGCTGCTTCAGCGCGCGGTGGTCCATCTGTGGACCGCGAGAGCGGTCGACGTACCGGCGGTGGCGCTGTCCTACGGGAAGCGGCGCGATGCCCTCGTGCGGGCGCTGGCACGGCGCGGTGTCGAGGCGTACGGCCGCAGCGGCATGAACGTCTGGGTGCCGGTCGGCGACGAGACGGGCGCGGTGGCGCGACTGCTGCACGCGGGGTGGGCCGTAGCGCCGGGCGCGAGATTCCGGATGTCGTCGCCGCCCGCGGTACGGATCACCGTCTCGGACCTCGATCCGGACGAGATCGAGGCGGTGGCCGAGGTGCTGGCGGCGACGGTCGGACCGGCTCCCGCGCGCAGCTACGGCTGAGGGGCGGGCGCCTTCGCGGCGGAGGGGGCGTCGGACCGGCTGACGGTGGCGCCCTCGGCCGGGTTCGCGAGCGGTGCGGCGGCAGCCGTGGCCGGTTCGCCGGCGGACCCCTGCGTCGCCGGGCCGGCGACGATCCTCGCGGTCTTCGGCTTCGCCCGGCTCTGCGTGAGTGCCGCGCCGGCCAGCACGATGAGGGCGCCCACCGGGGTGTTCCAGCTCAGCTGCTCGCCGAGTACGAGGACCCCCGCCGCTGTGGCGATCACCGGAATGAAGTAGGTGACCATCTGGGCCGTCGTCGGGCCGACCTCATGGACCAGGCCGTACTGCACCAGCAGGGCGAACCCGGTGCCGAGCGCGCCGAGCGCGACCACGGCCAGGAGCGGGACGACCGGGAACGACGTCGGCATCGTCGTGAACAGCGGTGTCACCACCGCGAGTTGGACCGTCGCAAGAAGCAACTGCGCACCCATCAGGGAGAGGTTGGAGTGACTGCTGCCCGCCAGGGTGCGGCGCACATAGATCCAGCCGACCGGGTAGCTCAGCGACGCGAGCAGCGCCATCGCCGTACCGCCGACGTCGAGTCCCGAGAACCCCTGCCACGCTCCGAGCACGGTCAGCACACCGAGGAAGCCGATGCCGAGGCCGGCCACCCTGCGCCGGGTCGGACGGTCCTCGGAGAGGGCGACCACGGACAGCACCATGCCCCACAGCGGCGAGGTGGCGTTGCAGATGCCGGCCAGGGTCGAGGGGATCGTGAGCTCGGAGTAGGCGAAGAGGGAGAAGGGCAGCGCGTTGAGCAGGAACGCGGCCACCGTCAGATGGCCCCAGGTCCGCAGCGAACGCGGCATCCGCTCCCGGCGCACCGTCATCGCCACGGCGAGGACGGCGGTGCCGAAGAAGAGCCTGCCCAGGGTCACCTGGAACGGTGCGTAGGCCCCCGTGCCGACCTTGATCAGCAGAAAGCTGAAGCCCCAGACGGCGGAGAGTGCGGCGAAGCGGATACGCCAGTCGAGCCGGGGGCGGCCGGGAGCGGCCGGGGCGGGGCGGGGGTCCGAGGAGGTCCGGGAGGGAGCGGCGGCGGTCATGACAGCCAGCTTCGTCGTATCAACCTCGTAGAACAAGCGAGAATTCGTTGCCGTATTCGCTTAGCATTGCTTACATGTTGAATCTGGAGCGCCTGCGGACCCTGGACGCCCTGGCCCGCCACGGCTCGGTCAGTGGCGCGGCCGACGGACTGCACGTCACGACCTCCGCGGTCTCCCAGCAGATGGCCAAGCTGGAACGGGAGGTGGGCCAGCAACTGCTGGCGAAGAACGGGCGGGGCGTCCGGCTCACCGACGCCGGCCAACTGCTCGCCGACCATGCCGCGCGCATCCTCTCCCAGGTCGCGCTCGCCCAGTCCGACATCGAGGCGCGGCGCGGACAGGTGGTCGGCGAGGTCCGGATCGGCGCCTTCCCGACAGCCGCCCGCGGGCTGTTCCCCGCGGCGATCTCCACGCTGCACCGGCAGCATCCCGAACTGGGCGTCCAGTCCCGCGAACTGGAACCGGAGCAGGCCATTCGGCACGTCATCCGGGGAGACCTCGACCTGGCCGTGGTGCTCGACTGGAGCAACAAGCGACTGCCCGTGCCCGGCGGTCTCGCCCAGGCTCACCTGCTCGACGACGCGCCCGATGTGGCGATGCCCGCGGACCACGCGCTCGCCGGCCGCGGCGAGGTCGACCTCGCCGAGTTCGCCGAGGACGAGTGGGTCTCCTGGCCGGAAGGCGAGTTCTGCCACGAGTGGCTGGTCTTCACCCTGCGCTCGCACGGCATCGAACCGCGGATCTCGCATCTGGCGGGGGAGCACCACACCCAGCTCGCGCTGATCGCCGCGGGCCTCGGCGTGTGCGTCACCCCCAGGCTCGGCCGGGGCCCGGTGCCGGACGGTGTCGCGCTCGTTCCCGTACGGCAGCAGATGCAGCGCCATGTGTACGCGGTCTGGCGCACGGACGCGGACCGCCGCCCCTCGATCAGGGCGGCGGTGACGGCCTTGCGGGCCGCGGCCGGGTCGGAGCGCTGACACCGCCCCCGAACCGGGCCCCTGTCACCGCCGCCTCGCCGAAGCCTCGGCACTCCGTCGCGTCAGAGGGCGGACATCTTCCTGAAGTCCCAGGACGCGACCGCGTCGGGCGTCAGCCGCAGCCAGGCATGCCTGCCGTCGTGAGACATCTCGTCGAGCCCGAAGTTCTTCCGCGCGAACAGGGCTTCGGGAACATCCAGTTCGGGGCAGGGCTCGCCCGTACGCGGTGCCTCGCCGACGAACACCGCGGTGCCGGAGAGCTCCACACCCCGCAGTTCGCCGTAGTCCTCGCCGTCGTCGACCACGACGGCGAGCCGGGGATCGTGGCGCAGATCGGCCCAACGCCGGCTGCGGGTGAGGGAGTACAGCCACAGCGAGGTCCCGTCCCAGGCGAACCACAGCGCGCCGGCGTGCGGGCGGCCGTCGGCCGAGACGGTGGCCACGCGACAGGTGCGCTGCTCCGTCAGAAACGCGTCCAGTTCACCGGCGCTCATCATGATCCGGCGGCCCCGGCGCTGTTCGACGGCCATGGCGGCCCCTCCCTGTAGCTGACGATGTGTCAGAAATCATGAGGGCTCTTCCCTCCGCGCGCAATGGAGGCTACTGTCACGCGCCCGGTCCGGCCCATGACACCCGGTCGGTCGGACCGCGACACCCGAGGGGGAGCCGTGCCGAGTGCCGACCAGCTCGCGGACCAGCTCGATCCGGTGACCACGGCGCTGCTCACCGTCGAATGCCAGCAGGGTGTGGTCGGCGACCACAGCGCCCTGCCCGAACTCGCCGCGCAGGCACGGTCGTCGGGCGTACTCCACCAGGTCGCCCGGCTCGTCGCCGGAGCGCACGAGGTGGGCGTCCAGGTGCTGCACGCGGTGGCGGAGCGCCGTCCCGACGGCCGCGGCGCCAACCACAACGCCCGCCTCTTCCGGGCTGCCGGACGCCTTCCCGTCCAGCAGCACTCCGGTACATCGGCGGTGCGCATCGCTCCGCCGATCGAGGTCGCGGACGAGGACCTCGTCGTGCGCCGGCTGCACGGCCTTTCGCCCATCGCCGGAACGGACGTGGACGCGCTGCTGCGCAATCTCGGCTGCCGCACCGTCGTCGTCGTCGGCGTCTCGGCGAACATCGCCGTGCCCAACGCCGTGTTCGACGCGGTGAATCTGGGCTACACGGCCGTCGTGGCCCGGGACGCCATCGCGGGGGTGCCCGCCGACTACACCCCCGCGATGATTCGCAACACGCTCGCGCTCGTCGCCACGATCGCCACCACCGACGAGGTGCTGGCCTGCTGGAAACGCCCTCGCCGTACCCGGCGGGACCGGACGGCGTCGGAGGCGGGCTGAGGCCGGGTCGTGCCGGCCGAGTGATCGCCCGGACAGGGTCTAGGAGAGCTTGATCGAGTTTCCGTCGACCGTGATGTCGGCCGGCGGCAGCGGCGTGGTCGCCGGCCCCGCCTTGACGCTGCCGTCGGTCGCGTCGAACTT
The DNA here is from genome assembly GCF_042714725.1 of Streptomyces sp. NPDC058685. Lineage (NCBI taxonomy): Bacteria > Bacillati > Actinomycetota > Actinomycetes > Kitasatosporales > Streptomycetaceae > Streptomyces > Streptomyces sp. NPDC058685. The sequence continues at coordinate 32,747 of NZ_JBHXSL010000045.1, read as the reverse complement.
GCTCTGATGGCACGGACAGGTGATCACGCCGTCGGAGACGTCCTTCACCGCACACCCCTGATGGGTGCACTTGGAGGAGAACGCCTTGAACTCGCCCGCCCTCGGCTGGGTGATCACCACGTCCCCGACGACCTTGCCACCGCCCTCGGGAATGTCGGCGGTCGTCGCGATCACCTTGCCGCCGGTGCCACCGGTACCGCCTGTGGTGCCGGTTCCTCCGTCGCCGGGCTGCTCCGACACGGAGCCCCCGCCGTCGTCCGAGCCTCCGCACGCGGTCAGCGCGACGGCGAGACCGGCTCCGCCCGCGGCGGCGACGACCGTCCGACGTGCGATGGTGCGGGACGGCCCCTGTGATCCGGTCATGACTGCTCCTTCGGTCTGTACGGTCCCTGTCGGCCGGACATCAGCCGGTTCCTCGTGATGGTGTACGGCCCCCTCTTCGGCAGCGTTCAGATTCTCAAAGTTTCAAGGACTTTCTCAGGAAGTCGGCCTCCCACAGCAGAAGGCTGCTCGCCTGGTCCTGTTGCGTGACCATGTGGGTCGCCCCCGACAACGGGAGCACACTGTGGGGCCTTCCGGCCGCGAGCAGGGCCGACGAGAAGCGCAGCATATGGGCGAGAACCACATTGTCGTCCGCCACCCCGTGCACCAGCAGCAGCGGCCTTCTGAGCTGATGGGCGAACGGGACGAGTGAACTGCGCTCGTACGTCTCGGGGGTGACCTCGGGGTGCCCGAGGAAGCGCTCCTCCCAGTGCGTGTCGTAGAGCCGCCGGTCCGTCGGGGCGGCGCCGGCGACGGCGGCGTGGAACACCTCGGGGTGGTGAAGCACCGCTCCGGCCGCCAGATATCCGCCGTAGGACCAGCCACGGATCGCGACCGCGTCCAGATCGAGGAAGGGATGCCGCTCCGCCGCCGCGTGCAGGGCGTCGATCTGGTCGTCGAGCGCGGGTGTCAACCGGTCTCCCCGGACCGCCTTCTCCCACTCCCTGCCCCGGCCAGGCGTGCCCCGGCCGTCCGTCACGAGCACCGCGAAGCCCTGCTCGGCGAACCACTGCGACACGGCCGTCCACCACCCTCCGGCCCGGACGACGATCTGCATGCCGGGGCCCGCGTACGGGTTGAGCAGCACCGGCAGTCGAGCCGAGCCCGGCTCGTACCAGGAGGGGAGGTAGAGCTGGCTGCGCAGTTCACGCCTGCCGAGCGAGAGGAACACCGGCCGGGGTGTGACGAGCGGTTGCTCGGCCAGCACGGCGATCCGCCCGACCGGCCGGCCCGCCTCGACGACGGTCACCGTGCGGCCCTCGTCCGTGACGCTGTCCAGGACCACGGTTTCCCCGCCGACGGAGGCCGTGTGCACACCGGCGGCTTCGCTGAGGCGAACGAAACCGGACTCCGGGCCGTAGCACCAGACATGGACCTCGGTGGGGTCCTCGTTCGCGGTGAACCACACCCGCCCGCCCACCGTGCCGACCACCTCACGGACGTGCAGTCCGGCCGGGGAGGCATCGTCGCCGACGCGCAGACCCCGCGTCCCGTCCGGGCGGACGAAGGTGCGGATGGCAGTGCCCAGCGAGGTGCGGCCGGGGTCGCCCGGCACCAGGTCGACCCACGCCGGATCGCGCCGTGTGTGCAGCACCTCGGTCGCGCCCGACTCCGGATCGACGGCCAGCAGCTGGGCGGTGCGCTGGTCGCGTGTCTGGACCCCGACCAGCGGGCCGAGCGCGTCCCACGAGACCGCGGTGACGTATTCGAAGGCGGTGTCGGTCCAGGTCCCCGGCTCGTGGGTCTCCGCGTCCGCGGCGGCCGGCAGCCGTACGGCCGTGGTCCGGTCGGTGCCGTCGAGACGCACGATGTGCAGGGACACCTCCGCGTTCGCGGTCCCCGCCGCCGGGTAGCGGACCGACCGCGGCTCCTTGGCCGGCTCGGACGGGTCGCCGATGTACCAGCGCTGGACGCGGGAGTTGTCCACCCGGGCCACCAGCAGGGCGTCCGAGCCGGGTGACCACCAGTGGCCGCGGGACCGTCCGATCGACTCGGCCGCCACATGGTCCGCGAGGCCCCAGGTCACCTCGGGACCCTCCGGGGCGGCGAGCAGCCGGTCGTCCGATCCATCGGTCCGCACGGCACGCAGTGCACCCCCGGTGACGTAGGCGATGGCCGTGCCGTCCGGCGACGGACGCGGATCGACCACCGGGCCTGCGGTGGCGATCCGGCACGGTGCGCCTCCGTCGGTCCGTACCGTCCACAACTCACCACCCAGCGCGAAGGCGACGAGCACCCCGTCGGCGTCGGTCGCGTAGGACACCACTCCCGAGGAGGTCACCCGGGCGCGTTCCCTGCGGACCCTCTCGGCCTCCGGTTCGTCGTCCCGCCCGCCGAGAGCTGCCGGATCGGCGAGCACACGCTCCCGGCCCGCCTCATGGATCCACAGCCGGCTCACCGGGTCGTCGCCGGCCGTGCCGCGGACGAAGAGCACACGCCGGCCGTCGGGCGAGACGGTGAGGAGCCGGGGGACACCCAGGGAGAAGCGGCGGGTACGGGCGAACTGGCGGGGGAAGCCGGGGGCTTCGATGTGATCACTCATGGGGCATCGTGCTCAGGTTCCGGAGGGCCGGAGCAAGCGAATAACCTCGCGATCATGCCCGCGGCCCCGAAGTACTGTGGGGCCATGCTCCCCGAAGTCACAGCGACCCGCTACGTCACGCCCCTGCGTGAGGGCGGCTCGCTCCCCGGCATCGTCGAGGCCGACGATCTCGGCACGTACGTCATGAAGTTCACCGGCGCAGGGCAGGGCCGCAAGACCCTGGTCGCCGAGGTCATCTGCGGACAGCTGGGCCGCCGGCTCGGCCTGCGCGTGCCCGATCTGGTCACCATGCAGCTCGACCCGGTCATCGGCCTCGGCGAGCCCGACCAGGAGGTGCAGGAGCTGCTGAAGGCGAGCGGCGGACTGAACCTCGGCATGGACTTCCTGCCGGGCTCGATCGGCTTCGACCCGCTGGCCTACGAGGTGGACCCGGCGGAAGCCGGCAAGGTCGTCTGGTTCGACGCGCTGATCAACAACGTCGACCGCTCGTGGCGCAACCCCAACATGCTGGTGTGGCACGGGGACCTGTGGCTCATCGATCATGGAGCCACCATGATCTGGCACCACAACTGGCCCGGAGCCGCCGCCTCCGCCGCCAAGCCGTACGACGCGTCCGACCACGCGCTCGCGCCGTTCCGGCCCGACATCGCCGCCGCCGCTGCCGAGCTCGCACCGCTCGTGACGGAGGAACTGCTGACCGAGGCCGCCGCGGACGTCCCCGACGAGTGGCTGGTCGACGAGCCCGGCTTCGAGACCACCGACGCCCTGCGGCGCGCCTATGTCGAGCCGCTGCTCGCCCGCGCGGCGACCATCCACGAACGGATCACGCTGACCGCGCCGTCCAGGCCCCGGCCCTCCCAGGCTCCCGGCTGGCTGACCCAGCATCTGACCCCCTGGCCGCACCCGACCAAGGCACAGAAGGCGGCCGGCGAATGAGCGAGCGTGAGGTCTTCGAGTACGCGGTGCTGCGGGTCGTGCCCCGTGTGGAGCGCGGTGAGTTCTTCAACGCGGGCGTGGTGGTCTACTGCCGGGCCCGGTCGTTCGTCGCCGCCCGTACGCACCTGGACGAGGTGAAGCTCAAGGCGCTGGACCCGCATGCCGATGTGACGGGAGTACGGGCCGCTCTGCACGCCGTCGAGGGCGTCTGCCGCGGCGGGGACGACGCGGGTCAGGCGTCCCGCGACGACGCCGGCCGCCGGTTCCGCTGGCTGATCGCACCGCGCTCGACCGTCGTCCAGCCCGGCCCGGTGCACACCGGGCTGACCGCCGATCCGCAGGCCGAGGCCGAACGGTTGCTGGAGCTGCTCGTACGGTGAGTGACCCGGCGCACGCGGTGGGCCGTTGACACCGCGTGCCATGGCTTCTAGCGTCTCGTCTGCTGAAGGTACTAAGCGGTCGCTCATCCGTCGGGACGTACCGGATGAGCCGCATCCAAGGGCGAGGAGAACCAGCATGTCCACCACCGAGCAGCGCGTCGCTGTCGTGACCGGCGGGGCGCGCGGCATTGGCGCAGCCACCGCGGTCCGGCTGGCGGCCGAGGGCCGTGCCGTAGCCGTACTCGACCTCGACGAGGCGGCATGCAAGGACACGGTCGAGAAGATCACCGCGGCGGGCGGCACGGCGCTCGCCGTCGGCTGCGACGTCTCCGACAGTGCTCAGGTGGAGGCCGCCGTGGCGCGCGTCGCCGCCGAGCTCGGCGCGCCGACGATCCTCGTGAACAACGCGGGCGTGCTCCGCGACAACCTGCTCTTCAAGATGAGCGAGTCCGACTGGGACACCGTGATGAACGTGCACCTCAAGGGCGCGTTCCTGATGGCCAAGGCGTGCCAGAAGCACATGGTCGACGCCGGCTTCGGCCGTATCGTCTCGCTGTCCTCCAGCTCCGCGCTGGGCAACCGCGGGCAGGCCAACTACGCCGCGGTCAAGGCCGGCCTCCAGGGCTTCACCAAGACCCTCGCCAAGGAGCTCGGCAAGTTCGGCATCACCGCCAACGCCGTCGCGCCCGGGTTCATCGTCACCGAGATGACGGCCCAGACGGCGGAGCGCGTCGGCATGGGCTTCGAGGAGTTCCAGGCCGCCGCCGCGACCCAGATCCCGGTCCAGCGCGTGGGGTACCCCGAGGACATCGCCGGCGCCATCGCCTTCTTCACGGGCGACGACGCGGGCTTCGTCTCCGGCCAGGTCCTGTACGTCGCCGGCGGACCGCTCAACTGAACCGGGAGACCACGAACATGACCGCAGAAGTACCTGACAGCGGAAAGGTCGCGCTGGTCACCGGCGCGAGCCGCGGCATCGGCTACGGAGTCGCCGAGGCGCTCGTCGCCCGCGGCGACCGGGTGTGCATCACCGGCCGTGGCGAGGACGCCCTCAAGGAGGCCGTGGAGAAGCTCGGCGCCGACCGGGTGATCGCCGTCCCGGGCAAGGCCCACGACGAGGCCCACCAGGCGGCCGCGGTGGAGCGCACCATGGAGGCGTTCGGCCGGGTCGACTTCCTGGTGAACAACGCCGGCACCAACCCGGTCTTCGGACCGATGGCCGAGCTCGACCTGAACGTCGCGCGCAAGGTCTACGAGACCAACGTGATCTCGGCGCTCGGCTTCGCCCAGCAGACGTGGAAGGCGTGGCAGAAGGAGAACGGCGGTGCGATCGTGAACATCGCGTCGGTCGCCGGCATCTCGCCCTCGCCCTTCATCGGCGCGTACGGGATGAGTAAGGCGGCCATGGTCAATCTGACCCTCCAGCTGGCCCACGAGTTCGCCCCCGGCGTGCGGGTGAACGCGATCGCGCCCGCCGTGGTCAAGACGAAGTTCGCCGAGGCGCTGTACGAGGGCCGGGAGGCCGAGGCGGCCGCGGCCTACCCGCTGGCGCGGCTCGGTGTGCCCGAGGACATCGGCGGTGCCGCCGCGTTCCTCACGTCGGACCAGTCGGACTGGATCACGGGCCAGACTCTGGTCGTCGACGGCGGTATCTTCCTCAATGCGGGCGTGCACTGAGCGAACTGAACCGTTTTGTTCATGAATGAACCAAGTGCCCTGCCGGGCTTTTAGGTTGACCCGGCAGGGCGCTGCGGTATGGTCGGCCGACCCATGGCTGAACGAGGAGCGTGCACGTGTTCTACCGGACCTGTCTGCAGGCCGCTGCAGCCCTAGCGTCCATATCTCTGCTGGCGGGATGCGGTCTGTTCTCCGATGCGGAAGCGGACGGCAAGCAGAAGATTTCAGTCGGTACGACGAGTGAGCCCACGACGCTCGATCCTGCCGCTGCCTGGGACGGTTCGTGGGAGTTGTTCCGAAACGTCTTCCAGACGCTCGTCAGCTTCCCGACCGGCAGTACGACGCCGCAGCCCGATGCGGCGAAGAAGTGCCAGTTCGTGGATCCGGCCAACAAGGTCTTCGAGTGCGAGCTGCGCTCGGGGCTGAAGTTCTCCAACGGTGACACGCTCGACGCCGCCGCCGTGAAGCACTCGATCGACCGCATCCAGAAGATCGATGTGCAGGGTGGTCCCAACGGTCTGCTCGGTTCCCTCGACAAGGTCGAGACGTCCGGCGACCGTGTGGTGCGCTTCCGCCTGAAGTCCCCGGACGCCACGTTCCCGTTCATCCTCGCCACGCCCGCCATGTCGATCGTGCCGCCCAAGGAGTACCCGGCGGACAAGCTCCGCGAGGACGGCGGGCTGACCGGTTCCGGACCCTACGTCCTGGACTCGTACAACAAGGGCGACAAGGCCGAGCTGACCCGCAACGACACCTACGCGGGCTTCGCCAAGCGCAAGAACGACGCCGTCACGATCCGTTACTACGGTGACTCCGACGTGATGGTCAAGTCCCTCAAGAAGAAGGAGATCGACGCGATCTACCGCGGTCTGACCGCGCCCGAGGTCGTCGAACTCCAGCAGAAGCTCCCCGAGAACGATCACCTCCAGCTCGTCGAGACCGTCGGCGCCGACATCCGCTACCTGGTCTTCAACTCCAAGGACCCGATGGCGAGCAAGCTCCCCGTGCGGCGCGCGATCGCCCAGATCGTGGACCGCGGCGCGCTGGTGAACAAGGTCTACCAGGGCACCTCCGAGCCGCTGTACTCGATGGTTCCGAAGGGCATCGCGGGCCACACCACGGAGTACTTCGACCGCTTCGGCGACCCGAGCGTGGCCAAGGCCAAGGACATCCTGGAGACCGCCGGCATCGACAAGCCGGTGCCTCTGACCTTCTGGTACACCACCGACCGTTACGGCTCGGCGACGGCACTGGAGTTCCGCGAGCTCAAGAGGCAGCTGGACGCGTCCGGTCTGTTCAAGATCACGATCCAGGGCAAGCCGGAGAAGGAGTTCCAGCAGGGCTACAAGTCCGGCACCTACCCCGTCTTCGGCCGAGGCTGGTTCCCCGACTTCCCGGACCCGGACAACTTCATCGCTCCGTTCGTCGGCGAGAAGAACGTGCTGAGCACGCCGTACGAGAACAAGGAGATCACCGACACGCTGCTGCCCGCCTCCCGGCGGGAGAGCGACCGTGGCGCGGTCACGACCGAGTTCGAGCGGGCCCAGGAGATCCTCGTCGACGACGTCCGGCTGCTGCCGCTGTGGCAGGGCAAGCTGTACGTCGCCGCCAGCGAGGAGATCGGCGGCGGCGAGCTCGCACTCGACCCGCAGACGGTCATGCAGATGTGGGAGCTGTACCGCAAGGCCAGCTGGTAGGACCCGCTGTCAGTGCCTCCGGGTAGGTTCTGTGGTCGGTAAGTGATCGCATCCCGGAGGTTGTTGACGTGACCGACACCGACATGCTGCCCGAGTCCTGGCGCGGCGTCCTCGGCGACGAGCTGCAGAAGCCGTACTTCAAGGAGCTCATCGACTTCGTCGAGGACGAGCGCGCCAGGGGGCCGGTGTACCCGCCGCGCGAAGAGGTCTTCGCCGCGCTGGACGCCACGCCCTACGACCGGGTCAAGGTGCTGGTCCTCGGCCAGGACCCGTACCACGGCGAAGGGCAGGGCCACGGGCTCTGCTTCTCGGTGCGGCCGGGCGTCAGGACCCCGCCCTCCCTGCGGAACATCTACAAGGAGATGCAGGCCGAGCTCGGCCTCCCGATCCCGGACAACGGCTATCTGATGCCGTGGGCCGAGCAGGGCGTGCTGCTGCTCAACGCGGTGCTGACCGTCCGCGCAGGCGAGGCCAACTCCCACAAGGGCAAGGGGTGGGAGAAGGTGACGGACGCGGTGATCACCGCCGTGGCGTCGCGCCCGGACCCGGCCGTGTTCGTCCTGTGGGGGAACTACGCGCAGAAGAAGCTTCCGCTCATCGACGAGCAGCGCCATGTGGTGGTGAAGGGCGCCCACCCCTCACCGCTGTCGGCGAAGAGGTTCTTCGGATCCCGGCCCTTCACCCAGATCAACGAGGCCGTCGCCGCACAGGGCCACGCGCCCATCGACTGGCGTATCCCGGACCTCGGCTGATCCGTTCGCGCACCCGGCTGACAGGCACGGGCCGCCTGCCCGAGCCTGTGCGGCATTGTCGGTGGCGGCGGCTAGCGTCGTGATCGTGGCGTCCGTGCCGAGCGGGCGGCGCCACGGTCGCACGTCGGGCGCACGGATGCGGGAGGCGGCAGTGGTGGAGCAGCAGGAGGCGTCGGAGGACGCCGTCATGACCCGGATCGGGCAGGCGATCATGCTGCTGCACGGCGGTGACCGCGAAGAGGCGCGCAACCGTTTCGGCGCGCTGTGGGCGGAGATCGGGGAGGCGGGGGATCCCCTCCACCGCTGCACCCTGGCGCACTACATGGCGGACACCCAGGACGACCCGGTGGACGAGTTGGAATGGGACCTGCGGGCACTGGCCGCGGCGGAGGGGCTGAGCGATCAACGGACCGCCGCCCACCAGGCCGGGCTCGCGGTCCGCGCCTTCTACCCCTCACTCCACCTCAACCTCGCCGCCGACTATGTGAAGCTGCACCGGCCGCAGGCCGCCAGGATCCATCTCGACCGGGCCCGCTCGGCGACGGTCGCACTCGGGGACGACGGATACGGCCGAGGGGTCCGGGCGGCCATCGAGCGCCTGGAGCTGAGGCTGCGCACCGATTGAGGCTGCGCACCGACTGAGTCGCGCGGGTCCCGTGCCGGCGGAGCCCGCCAGACCGTGCCGGCAGAGCCCTGGGGCCCCGTCGGCGGGCCCTGGCGGGATGAGGACCCTGCACTGCCGGAGGGGCCGGAGAGCCGTGCAGGGCCCCGGGCGGGCCCGCGGCTCGGGTCAGGATCTTCCCGCCCGGGCAGTGGCCCGGCTCAACGTCCGTACGTCTCCCGGCAGATGCGTGCCTGCGCGCTGTCCGGTCGCCAGCCCCCGTAGCCCTCGCTCAGCGCGCAGACGTCGGGCCGCGACGTCGGCACCACGGGCGGCAGCGCCCGCGGCGTCGGAGGAGCCGGCCGTGCCTGCCGCGGCGGGACGACGGAGGGGTCGTGGCCGCGCGGTACGGCGGCGTCGGACGGTGGCCTCGCAGCGGGCGGGGGAGTGGTCCCCCGTACTGCCGGTGGCGCCAGGGCCTCGCGCGCGGGAGCCGGGCCGATCCGGGGCTCCACCGCCTGCACCGGGCGGCTGCCGGCCGGTGCGGGAATCGGAGCGGGCCCCGGGGCCACGGTCACGCAGCCTGTCACGGACAGAATCCACGCGGCCCAGGCGGCCACTCCTACCAGGACTTTCGCGGCGGTCTGTGGTCGCCGCGTCGATGATCGCTGCACACGATCAACTCTGGCGGTCGCCGGGCCGGTTCACCGCCCGACCGGTCCACAAAGGCCCTCACGAGTGACATCGGCCCCGGCCGCGGGCGGGTCACTCGCCCGTGGTGCCGTCGATCCGCTCCCGTACGAGGTCGGCGTGACCGTTGTGGCGCGCGTACTCCTCGATCATGTGCGTCATGATCCACCGCAGGTTGAAGGCCCTCCCGGATCGCGTGGTGCCGGCCGCGACATCGTCCAGCGAGCGGCCCGCGACCAGTTCCCTGGCCCGCGCGATCTCCGTCTGCCACGCGGTGTGCGCCTCGGACCAGGTGTCCTGGTCCGTGACATGGAAGTCCCCGTCCCTGTCCTCCTCGCAGTAGAGCGTGGGCACGTTCTCGCCCGCGAAGACGTCGCGGAACCAGCCGCGTTCGACCTCCGCCATGTGCCGTACGAGTCCGAGCAGCGATATCCCGGACGGTGGCACGGACCGAGTGCGCAACTGCTCGTCGGTGAGCCCCGCGCACTTCAATTCCAGCGTTTCGCGGTGGTACTCCAACCAGCCCGTCAGCATGGCCTGTTCGTCTGCGGTGGTGGACGGTTCGGTGCGCTCAGTCCTCGTCATGGCGATCATCCTGGGGGACCGGCCCGCCGCCCGCCAGGGCATTTTCGCCGAGCATCCCCCGCAGCAGCTCCGTGAACCCCGTGCGCAGCTCCCCCCGGTCGGGGACGGCAGCGTGATACGACCCCACGGCGCAGGCGAACATCAGCCCTTCGCACCAGGCCACGAGGGACAGCGCATGGCGTTCCGGTTCCGCTGAACCGGCCGCTGTCATCAGGGCGTTCAGCATGGTCCGGAAGCGGCTGCCCGCGGCGTCGTAGTACTCGCGCAGCTCCGGTCTGCGGGTGGCCTCCAGGGCGAGTTCGTAGCGGGCGACGAGCAGTTCGCGATGGCGCGTGAGGTAGCGGTGCAGCGCGAGCGCCAGCGCGTCCGCCAGGCCCCCGCCGCCGTCGCCCGCGGCCGACAGCTCGCCCGGTGTCAGAACGGCCGCCTCGCGGTCGGCCAGACGCCGTACCGCGGCCTCCAGGAGGGCCAGCCGGGTGCGGGCGTGATTGGACGTCGAGCCCTGGGGGAGGCCCGCGGCCTCGTCCACCGCCCGGTGGGTGAGACCGCGCATACCGCGCTCGGCGAGCAGGGCGAGCGCGGCGTCGGCGATCAGATCGGTGCGGGAGGTGCCGGGGGCCGTGCGGGAGGTGCCGGGAGTGGCGCGGTGGGAGCCGGGAGTGGTGCGTTCTGCCATGGGCCCAACCTACCCGCGGAACTACAGCTGTAGTACGCTCAGCATGTCACTACACGTGTAGTGCGCGTATGAGGAGGAGCCATGTCCGAGTCCCGTGCCGTCGTCATCGGCAGCGGAATCGGCGGCCTGACCGCCGCTGTGGCCCTGCACCGAAGCGGCTGGCAGGTCACCGTCCTGGAACAGGCAGCCTCCCTGGAGCCGGTCGGTGCCGGCATCGGCCTCGCCCCCAACGGTCAGCGCGCGCTCGACGTCATCGGCCTCGGCGACGACATCCGGGAGCTGGCCGCGTGGCAGGGCGACGGCGGCATGCGCACCCCGCGCGGCCGGTGGCTCGCCCGCACGAACAGCGCGGCCGCCGCCGAACGCTTCGGCGGACCCCTGGTCCTTCTCCACCGCGCCACCCTGGTCGACCGCATCGCAGCCCTGCTGCCGGCGGGAGCCGTGCGCACCGCGAGCGCGGCCCGGCTCACAGACCCCGGCGCCGTGGACGGACGCCCGGCCCGAGTCACGACCGCGGACGCGGAGTTCGAGGCCGAACTCGTCGTCGGCGCCGACGGAATCCACTCGGCCGTCCGCAGCGCGCTGTTCCCCGCCCATCAGGGCCCGGCCTACTCCGGATTCACCACCTGGCGCGTCGTGGTGCCGGCCCTCGGCAGGCCCTTCGCACCGCACGAAACCTGGGGCGCCGGCACCCTGTGGGGCACCCAGCCCCTCAAGGACGACAGGATCTACGCCTACGCGGCGGCCGTCGCACCCGCCGGCGACCGCGCGGACGACGAGAAGGCCGAACTCCTGCGCCGGTTCGGGGACTGGCACGATCCGATCCCGGCCGTCATCGCCGCCGCGGACCCCGGTCAGGTGCTGCGCAACGACGTCCACCACCTCATCGACCCCCTGCCCGCCTTCCACGGCGGCCGCACCGTTCTCGTCGGCGACTCCGCCCACGCCATGGCGCCCACGCTGGGCCAGGGCGGCAACCAGGCGATCGAGGACGGCATCGTCCTCGCCCACCACGTCACCCCGGGAGCGGACCTGGGGGCGGGCCTCGCCGCCTACAGCGCGGACCGGCTCCCGCGGACCACCACCGTCGTCCGCAAGGCGGCCCGGGTCGCCCGGGCGATGTCGCTGACCAGCACGCCGGCGGTCGCCGCGCGCAACACCCTGATGTCCGCCGTCTCCCGGCTCGGACCGGGTGTGGTGCTGCGGACCTTCGACGGCATCGCCGACTGGCAGCCACCCCGTCGCCCGTATGCTGACCGGGCACACGGGTGAGACACAGCGTGAGGGAGGCCCCGTGAAGGTCGGCTGCATCGGACTCGGCGACATCGCGCAGAAGGCCTATCTGCCGGTGCTGGGCGCCCTGCCAGGCATCGAGCTGCATCTGCAGACCCGCACGCCTGCCACCCTGACCCGGGTCGCCGAGACGCACCGCATCCCCGCCGCCCAGCGCCACACCGACCTCGGCCGGCTGCTGGACCAGGGCCTCGACGCCGCCTTCGTGCACGCGCCGACAGCGACGCACGCGGAGATCGTCGGCCGTCTCCTCGAAGCGGGTGTGCCGACCTACGTCGACAAGCCCCTCGCCTACGAACTCGCCGACTCCGAACGGCTCGTGGACCTCTCCGAATCGCGCGGCACCAGCCTGGCCGTCGGATTCAACCGACGGCTCGCGCCGGGGTACGCCCAGTGCCTGGAGCACCCGCGCGACCTGATCCTGATGCAGAAGAACCGCGTCGGTCTCCCCGAGGACCCCCGCACCCTCGTGCTCGACGACTTCATCCACGTCGTCGACACCCTGCGCTTCCTCGCCCCCGGCACGGTCGAGCACAGCGATGTGCGGGCCCGCATCGTCGACGGGCGGATGCACCACGTCGTCCTTCAGCTGTCCGGCGAGGGATTCACCGCCATCGGCACGATGAACCGGATGAGCGGCTCCGCCGAGGAGATCCTCGAGGTGTCCGGCCAGGACACCAAGCGCGAGGTGCGCAACCTCGCCGAAGTCGTCGACCACAAGGGGCAGCCGAGCGTGCGCCGGCGCGGCGACTGGGTGCCGGTGGCCCGCCAGCGCGGTATCGAGCAGTCGGTGACGTCGTTCCTCGAAGCGGTGCGCGCGGGGAAGTTCCTCAGTGCCCAGGACGCCCTGAGGACTCACGAACTGTGCGAACGGGTGGTGCTTCGGGCTCTCGAGCAGGCCGCCTGAAGGTCCGCGCCCCTTCGGACGCCAGCCACAGGGCCAGCACGGCGAGCGCGCCGTACACCGCCCAGTCGCCGAACCGCACGTACGCGGTCGTCCCGCGCGCCAGCGGTATGTCGTAGACCGCCGCCGTGCTCTCGTCCGTACCGAGCGGCTGCCCCACCCGGCCGCCGCGCGCGTCGTGTACCGAACTGACGCCGGTGAGCGTGGCGTGCACCATCGGCCGCCCGCTCTCCGCCGCCCGCAGGGCCGCCAGCGACGCGTGCTGCTCCGGTGCCCAGCTGCTCTGGAAGGACGACGTCGCCGACTGTGCGATGAGCACCTGGGCACCGTCACGGGTGAGCCTGCGGCTCATGTCGGGGAACGCCGACTCGAAGCAGACCAGAGGACCGAGGCGCAGCCGGTCGGCGCCCTCGCCCGGCAGCACCATCACCACGGGACGCGTGCCGCGCAGCCGGTCCTCGCCGGCCGCCTTGCCCACGGAGGTCGCCCAGCCGAGCAGATCACGTGCCGGGATGTACTCACCGAACGGCACCAGACGCATCTTGTCGTAGCGATCACCGGTCGGCCCCTGCGGACCGACCAGGACCGAGCTCTTGAAGATCCCGCTCTGCCCGGAGGCGTCCACCCGCCGGGCGTCGACATTGACCAGCAGATCGGCACCGACCGCCCGCGACAGCACCGCGAGACGCGCCGCCAGATCGGGGCGTTCGCGCAGGTCCGAGCCCACACTGCTCTCGCCCCAGACGACCAGGTCGACGTCCTGGCCGGCCAGCTCACGCGTCAGCTGCTCGCTGCGCTCGAAGCGCTTGTCCTCGCCGCCGATGCCGTTGATCACCCCCGGCTGGACGACCGCGATCCGGGTCCGGCCCGACGACTCCGGCTGCGGAGCCCACATCCATGCCGCCGTAGTGGCCAGCGCACAGGCGACCGTGCCGCCCACCGCGGTGGTACGGGCCCTGGGCACCGCTATCAGCACGGTCACCGCGGTGTTCACCGCGAGCACGAGCAGGCTCACCAGCCACACACCGCCCACCGACGCCAGACGCAGCGCGGGGGAGACCTCCCACTGGCTGGCGCCGAGCAGTCCCCACGGGCCGCCCAACCCCTCCCAGGACCGGGCCAGTTCGATCATCAGCCACCCGGAGGGGACCACGGCGAGAGCCGCCGCGGCACGCGCGGGTGACGGCATGCCGCCGAGCAGGGAGCGGACCAGCCATCCCCAGGGCGCCCACAGCAGCCCCAGCAGCGCCGCCAGCACGACGATGAACACATGCAGGCTCGGCATGAGCCAGTGATGCACGGCGACCATGAAGCCCAGACCGCCGAGCCAGCCCTCCAGCGCCGCACGGCGCCCGGTCGCCGCCGTGCGCACCAGCAGCATCCACGGCACCAGCGCCACATAGGCGAACCACCAGAGCGACGGTTCGGGGAAGGCGAGCGCGGGCAGCGCGCCGGCCAGGACGGCGGCGACCGCGCGCCCGCGGGGGGTGGTGAGGAGTCGCCGGGCACGCTGCCACCCCGCGTCGTCTCCGGTCCGTCGTCGGGGCTCGCTGCCCTCCCGCCGGCTCCGGCCGACCGGAATCCGCATGACGCGCCTCCTCGTCCTGCCTGGAAGGGACCGCCCGGACGGGCCGCGAGCCGTCCCCCTCCAGTGTGCGCGAGGGGGTCCCGCACCGACAGCGTGCCCCTATCTGCTGTCGGCAAGCGCTCCGGTACCGCGCCGCCACTTCTCGGTGATCAGCACATGGTTCAGCCGCCAGCCCTCGTCCGTGCGGAGTACATGGAAGGTGTAGCGGCCGCCGGAGAGAAAGTCGTCGCCCGACTCCATCCGCATTGGATTCACGTAGTCGGCCTGGAGCTCGGCGCCGTCACCCGGATAGCCCCCCAGATCCTGGATGTGCAGACGCCGGTTGACGATCAGGTGCTGGCGTACGGGAAAGATGCTCATCGTCTCCGCCAGCCAGTCGGCGACCTCGGCGGCGGAGCCCTCGATCCCGCCGGAACTGCGGTAGTCGGCGCGCCCGTCCCCGGTGAACAGGGCCCGATAGGCGTGCCAGTCGGCGTCGTCCACGGCCACCGCGTAACCGGTGACCAGTTCGTCGATGGCGAGGCGGTCCATCATCGTCGCGAGATCCACGCGCTGCGTCATCGGGTCAGTCTCGGGCAGCCGGAGCCCCAGGCCAAGAGCCGTGCGCGGTCATCACCCGCGTCCGCTCGGCAAACGGCCCCTCTCGGCCGTCCGGAGGGCCGGCCCTAGGGCCGGACGGCCTTGAGGACCACGAACTTCGGGTCGCTCGCCACGACCTCGCAGTTGCCGAAGAGCCGCCGCAGCCGCACGTGGTAGCCGAGGTGCCGGTTGCCGATCACCCACAGCTCGCCGCCGGGGCGCAGGACGCGGCGGGCGTCTGCGAACATCCGGCGGGCCGTCGTGTCCGTCGTCGCCCGGTGCGAATGGAACGGCGGATTGTTCAGGACGAGATCGGCGGAGCCGTCCGGCAGCTCCGCGAGCCCGTCGCCCACGAGGAAGGTCGCCCTCGACGCGTCGGCGACGTTCTCGCGGTAGGTGGCGCGTGCGGAGTCCACGGCGGAGAAGGATTCGTCGGCGAAGGTCACCGAGGTCTCCGGGCCGGCGAGAGCGGCGGCGGTGCCGACGACGCCGTTTCCGCAGCCGAGGTCCACCACATGGGCGGGGCCGCTGCGCTCCGGCAGATGCCGCAGGAAGAACCGCGTGCCGATGTCGAGCCGGTCGGCGCAGAAGATGCCCGCGTGGTTGGTGACGGACCGGCCCGCCAGCTCACCGATGTCGTCGGGCAGGGTGTAGCGCAGCGGCCAGGGGCTGGGCCCGGGGGTCAGCGCCGGATCGGGCGTGCAGAAGATGAGCCGCGCCTTCTTCACCGCGAGCGAGGTCCGCGTCGGGCCGATGATCCGCTCGAACAGCCGCAGCGTCGAGGTGTGGATCTCACTCACCATGCCGGTACCGATGACCAGGGTGCCCGGGTGCACCGCGGGCGCGAGCCGGTGCAGCTGGTCCTCCAGGAGCGCGAGGCTCTTCGGCACCCGCACCAGGAGGACGTCGATGCGCTCGGGCGGAGTGTCCCGGGCGGACAGCAGCCGCACGGAGGCGGAGTCGATGCCGTTGCGCGCCAGATTCGCGCGGGTGGCCTCCTGGCCGAGGTACGAGTCGGTGATCTGTACGGGGCCGTGCGCGGCGAGCGAGGCGGTGAGCGCACCCCACCGGTCGCCCACCACGACCACGGTGCCGGACAGGTCCGCCGGATCCGCGTCGTCGGTCTCCTCGAGCCGGCGCAACAGGTACTCGTCGGCGGCGTCCCATGCGCGGAGGGTGTCGCGGGGATCTTCGGGGAAGCGGGCGAGCCTGAGGTCGCCCCAGGAGGTGGTCAGACGGTTCATCGTGCAGCCAGGCTAGCCGAGCGCCGGGACCTCATGATCCACGCGCCGGCAGCGCGGACGTCAGGCTGCTCGCCCCACGCTTTCGCGAGCCGCGGCCGCCCACTTCACCACGAGCGCCTCGTACTCCGGGCGCCGGTCGTCGGGCAGCTGCCCGTCCGCCCACAGCTCTCGGATGCGGGCGTTCAGCTCGGTGGCGGACAGGGCGGTCTCGGGTTCGGGTCGAAGGGTGGACATGGCGAACAGGCTACGACGGGCCCGAGCGGCGCGTCGCCCCTTCGGCGTGTGGCGTCAGTCGCCCGACTCGCCCGCGTGAGGGCTCAGAGTGTCCGTTCCGACCAGGATGAACAGGGCAATTCCCAGAATCACCCGGTAGATGACGAAGGGCATGAAGCTCTTGGTAGTGATGAACTTCATGAACCACGCGATGACCGCGTAGCCCACGCCGAACGCGATGAACGTCGCGAAGATGGTGGGCCCCCAGGACACATGGCCCTCGCCCGCGTCCTTGAGCTCGTACGCGCCGGAGGCGAGCACGGCGGGGATGGCCAGCAGGAACGAGTACCGGGCCGCGGCCTCGCGGGTGTAGCCCATCAGCAGGCCACCGCTGATGGTGGCGCCGGACCGGGAGACACCCGGGACGAGGGCCATCGCCTGGCAGATGCCGAAGATCAGACCGTCCTTGACGCTCAGCTCCCGCAGGGTCTTGCGCTCCTTGATGGCGCGGTGCTTGCCGCCGGTCTCGTCACGGGCGGCGAGCCGGTCGGCGATACCGAGGACGATGCCCATCACGATCAGCGTGGTCGCGATGAGGCGCAGATCACGGAACGGGCCCTCGATCTGGTCCTTGAGCGTGATGCCCAGCACGCCGATCGGGATCGAGCCGACGATCACCAGCCAGCCCATCTGGGCGTCGTGGTCGCTGCGCATCGACTTGTCGGTGAGCGAGCGGAACCATGCCGAGACGATCCTCGCGATGTCCTTGCGGAAGTAGATGAGGACGGCCGCCTCGGTGCCGATCTGAGTGATCGCGGTGAATGCCGCACCCGGGTCGTGCCATCCGGCGAACGCCGCGGTGAGCCGCAGATGCGCGCTGGAGGAGATGGGCAGGAATTCGGTCAGCCCCTGGACGAGCCCGAGGATGAATGATTCGAACCAAGACATGGAAAACTACGCCATCCAAGAAATGATCACGGTCAGGCGGCGCGTAGCGTTCTCGATCATGCGCCAGGTCTGAGGCAGCCTAGCGTCCCCCGATGACGGGCTGTGCCGCGGCCCTGGCAGTGCCCCGGCGCGAGCTGCGCCTCGGCGGGTCAACTGCTCGGCAGACGATGCCGCTTGCGCCAGGCGACGGCGGCGGCGCCGAGACCCGTGACCACGATGAAGCCCATCGCGATCAGGAACACCGGTGACGTCGGCGACCCGGCCCGGCTGCCCGCGACGACGTACGCCGCGGTGTTCGGGATCGAGCCCAGACCGGTGGCCAGCAGGAACGGGACGTAGCCCATGCGGGAGACGGCCGCACAGTAGTTGGCCGCGGCGAAGGGCACCCCGGGGAAGAGTCTGATCGCCAGCATCGAGCGGAAGCCGTGCGTACTGAGCTGGGTGTCCGCGGCCTTCAGCCAGCGGCCCTTCAACAGCGGCCGCAGCGCGTCCTGCCCCAGGAGACGGCCGAGAGTGAAGGAGATGCCCGCGCCGATCACCGTGCCGGCGATCGCCGAGACAAGACCTGCCTGTGAGCCGAACAGCGCGCCCGCCGCCAGGTTGAGCAACGGCCGCGGTACGAACGCGGCGGTGCACGCGCCGTACGCCACACCGAACAGCATCACCGCGGCGGCGCCGCCGAGTTGGGCCGGGAAGCCGCCGGAGAGCAGTCTCTGTGGCTCGTACAGGAGGACCAGTGCCGCCGCGGTCGCCAGCATGAGGACCAGCAGCGACAGCCGCGACCAGGGGGACAACAACACCCGGGTGCAGCGGACGGCGAGTGGGGAAGCGGGCCTGGGGACGGGCTCGAACATCCGGAGACAGTAACCGACATAGGGATGTGATCGCCGTAATCTGTGACGCATGACCCCCGCGGTACCACGCAGCGAGCTCGCCGACACGGTCATGGAACGACTGACCGCGCTGTACCCCACCGGGGCCGATCCGGTCCGGGCGGCGGGCGCCGCCGCGTACATGAAGGGGGTCGCGCCCTTCCTCGGGATCTACACCGCAGAGCGGCGCGCCCTGTCCCGCACCGTGCTCGAAGGACTGCCCGCGCCGGTCGAGGCCGACTGCACGGCGATCGCGCTGCGCTGCTGGGCGCTGCCCGAGCGGGAGTACGCCTACTTCGCCGCGGACTATCTGCGCCGTCACGTCCGCCGCTGCTCCTCCGGCTTTCTGCCCGTCGTCCGCCGGCTCGTCGTCACCGTCTCCTGGTGGGACACCGTCGACGCGCTCGCCGCACACGTCGTCGGACCGCTCGTCGCTGCCGACCCCGCGCTCAGAGCCGACATGGACGACTGGATCGACGACGACGATCTGTGGGTCGCGCGCACGGCGCTGCTCCACCAACTGCGCTTCAAGGACTCCACCGACACCGGCCGTCTCTTCGGGTACTGCCTGCGCCGCGCCGATCACCCCGACTTCTTCATCCGCAAGGCGATCGGCTGGTGCCTGCGGGAGTACGCCAAGACGGATCCCGACGCGGTGCGGGAGTTCGTCGACTCCGCGCGGGAGAGGCTCTCGCCGCTGTCCGTACGGGAAGCGCTGAAGAACCTGTGACCTGCTGACCTTCCGTGCACGCAGACTCCGCGCCCGCTGAACTCCCGTACGCGGAAAACCATTCGACGCGGCGCGGGCGGTGGGCGAACATCGTCCTCATGTTCCGGTACGCCTTCCTCGCAGCGCCGTCCGCAGTCGCGGACGAGCCGAAGGCTGCCGCATTCCTCACGGCGGACGCAGCCGCTGCCGCGGCGCCGTTCGACGGCGCCCGAAGCTGACCCTTCCCGGAACGTCCGGCGGACCCCGCAGGGGGAGGGTCGGCAAGGCCCAGGGGTCCTCATCACGCTTCGCACTCCGAGGAAGTCCGAGGAAACAGCCATGCCCAAGACGGCATACGTACGCACCAAGCCGCACCTCAACATCGGCACCATGGGCCATGTCGACCACGGCAAGACCACGCTGACCGCGGCCATCACGAAAGTGCTCGCCGAGCGCTCCGGGAGCAGCACCTCCTACGTGTCCTTCGACCGCATCGACCGGGCGCCGGAGGAGGCGCAGCGGGGCATCACCATCAACATCGCGCACGTCGAGTACGAGACGGACACCCGGCACTACGCGCACGTGGACATGCCCGGGCACGCCGACTACGTCAAGAACATGGTCACGGGCGCCGCCCAGCTCGACGGGGCGATCCTCGTCGTCTCCGCGCTCGACGGGGTCATGCCCCAGACGGCCGAGCACGTCCTGCTCGCCCGTCAGGTCGGTGTCGACCACATCGTCGTCGCGCTGAACAAGGCCGACGCGGGCGACGACGAGCTGACCGACCTGGTCGAGCTGGAGGTCCGCGAGCTGCTCACCGCGCACGGTTACGGCGGCGAGGCCGCTCCGGTCGTCCGGGTCTCCGGGCTCAGGGCGCTGGAGGGCGACCCACGCTGGACCGCCGCCGTGGAGGCGCTGCTCGACGCCGTCGACACCTATGTGCCGATGCCCGTCAGGTACACCGACGCGCCGTTCCTGCTCCCGGTGGAGAACGTCCTGACCATCACCGGGCGCGGGACGGTCGTCACCGGCGCCGTGGAGCGGGGCACGGTCCGCGTCGGCGACCGGGTGCAGGTGCTCGGCGCGGACACCGAGACGGTCGTCACCGGTCTGGAGACCTTCGGCAAGCCGATGGAGTCTGCCGAGGCCGGTGACAACGTCGCGCTGCTGCTGCGCGGACTGCCGCGCGACGCGGTGCGCCGCGGCCATGTGGTGGCCGCGCCCGGCAGCGTCACGCCGAGCCGGCACTTCACCGCCCAGGTGTATGTGCTCTCGGCCAAGGAGGGCGGCCGCAGAACAGCGGTCTCCACCGGCTACCGGCCGCAGTTCTACATCCGCACCGCGGACGTCGTCGGCGACGTCGACCTCGGTGAGCGGGCCGTCGCGCAGCCCGGCGACACGGTCACCATGACCGTCGAGCTGGGACGTGACATCCCGTTGGAGGCCGGGCTCGGCTTCGCCATCCGCGAGGGCGGCCGCACGGTCGGCGCCGGCACGGTGACCGAGGTCGCCGGCGGATGAAGGCCGCCGCCGGCCGGTGAGGCGTGGCCGGTCCTCGTACGCACCGTACGAGGACCGGCCACCTGCGCCTACGCTGCTGCCACACACCTCGGCGGAAGGCGGCGGCGATGGGCGACACGGCCCTGGTGCTCGGCGGCGGCGGTCTCACCGGCATCGGCTGGGAGATCGGCATCCTGCACGGACTCGCACGGGCGGGCGTGGATGTGACCGGCGCCGACACGGTGATCGGCACCTCGGCGGGCTCGGTCGTGGGCGCGCAGCTCGCCTCCGGGCTGCTGGAGCTCCCGGAGCTGTACGAGCGTCAACTCGCCTCCCCCGAAGGGGAGATCACAGCGAGCATGGGGCCCGCGATGCTGGCCCGCTACGCCTGGACCGTGCTGCGTGCGCGGGACAGCACGTCGTACGGCATCCGCATGGGAAAGATGGCGCTCAAGTCCGGGACGGACGGCGGGGCGGCGCGCCGGGAGGTCATCGCCCGGCGGCTGCTGTCGCACGAGTGGCCCGAGCAGCGGCGGCTCGTGGTGACGGCCGTCGACGCCGCCACGGGCGAGTTCCGTCCCTTCGACCGGGACAGCGGTGTCGGACTCGTGGACGCGGTGGCGGCGAGCTGCGCGGTGCCGGGCGTCTGGCCGCCCATGGAGATCGACGGCCGGTTGTTCATCGACGGTGGAGTGCGGTCCTCCTCCAACGCGGACCTTGCCTCCGGGTACGGCAGGGTCGTCGTGGTGGCGCCGATGGCGATCGGCGGCGGACCGGTCCCGGCCGCCCGGGTACAGGCCGCACGGCTGCGGGCCGAAGGGGCCCGTGTCGTCGTCATCACCCCGGACCGGGCGGCGCGGAAGGCGTTCGGCCGCAATGTCCTGGACCCGGCCCGGAGGGCGCCCGCGGCGCGGGCGGGACTCGCCCAGGCGTCGGCGCACGTCGACGAGGTCGCGGCGGTCTGGTCCGGCTGAGGGCGGGGCGCTCGGAGCGGGGCGGTGGCTCCCGCTCGGCACACGTGGTTGCCCGCGGCGCGGGCGCGCCACGCAGCGGGCGCGCGGTGCTCGCGCTCGGCAAGGGCGGTTGGGTGCGGGTGCGGGCTCGGGTGCGGGTGCGGGCTCGGGCTCGGCAAGGGCGGTTGCCTGCGGGCTCGGGTGCGGGCGCGGGCTCGGGTGCGGCAGACAGTGAGCGCGGGCCGGTCCCTCCCCGCGGTCCCGGTCCCGGTCCCGGTTGCGCTCGGGCGGGTAGCCGCCGTGCGCTCCCGCGGCGGTCCCCGAGCCTGCGGCCGTGCGCGGCCCGGGCACAATGAGACCGTGAACGAGCAGATACCGGTCGTCCGCGAGGTCGACCGGGGCACCGCCAGACTGATGCCCGACATCGACCGCGAGCGGGCCTGGCTGCTCACCGTCGACGACGCTCCCCAGTCGTACGTCGACCTGGACGAGCCCATGCACCTGGAGTTCGAGTACACCAGGCGGCTCGCCCACGTCATCGACACCTGCGCCGACGAGGGCACACCACTCGATCTGCTGCACCTCGGCGGCGGAGCCCTCACCCTGCCGCGCTACGCCGCGGTGACCCGGCCCGGCTCGCGGCAGGACGTGGTGGAGTTCGACCGCGGTCTGCTCGACCTGGTCGCGGAGCAACTGCCCCTGCCCGGCGGCTCGGGCATCGCTCTGCACGCGGCGGACGCCCGCACCTGGATCGAGGCGGCTCCCACGGACTCGGCCGACCTGTTGATCGCCGATGTCTTCGGCGGATCGCGGGTGCCGGCGCAGGTGACCTCGGTCGAGTACGCGCGAGCGGCCGAACGCGTCCTGAGACCGGGCGGGATCTACGCGGCGAACCTCGCCGACAGCGCTCCGTTCGCCTTCCTCGGCTCCCAGTTGGCCACGTTCGCCGCGGTGTTCGCCGAACTCGCCCTCATCGCCGAACCGGCCGTGTTGCGCGGACGCCGCTTCGGCAACGTCCTGCTGCTCGCGTCCCACGCCCCGCTCGACACGGCAGCCCTCGCCCGCCGCACTTCGGCGGACCCGTTCCCCGCACGCGTCGAGCACGGCGCGCCGCTGCGGCGGCTCATGGGATCCGCGACCCCGGTGGCGGACGCCGACGCCCAGGCGTCACCCGAGCCGCCCGGCGGCGCCTTCAGCATCGGCTGAGGCCACCGGGAGGGTGCCGGGTCCCGCCGCGGCGACCTTCCCGGAGCGGCGGGTCAGATGCCGGACGTCGGGTACGAACAGCACGGCCGCGGTCACGAGGACCACGAGAGCCGAGCACCCCCACAGCGACGCGCTCCGCCCGAACACGCTCTCCGCGGGCCCGGCGAGCGCGGTCGCCAGCGGCAGCATGGCCACCGAGCCGAACCAGTCGTACGCACAGACCCGCGAGAGCATCTCCTCCGGGATCTCCTGGTGCAGCGCCGTCATCCACGCGACGCCGAACACCTCGATCGCCACTCCGCTCACCAGCATCACGGCGGCCAGTCCCGGGACCGGCAGCGGCACGGCGAGCGCGGCGGACGGCAGGGCGAGGGGGAAGACGCACAACGTGCCCGCGAGCAGCAGCCGCCGCGGCTTCCAGCGCATCATCAGCAGCGCACCGAGGAGGGTGCCCACACCGAAGGCCGCCAGCGCCATGCCCCAGGGTCCCGCGCCGCCCAACTCGTCCTCGGCCACCAGCGGTCCGAACACCGACTCGGCGGCGCCCACGACGGCGACGACCACCGTGAACTGCGCGACGATGCCCCACAGCCACGGCCTGCTGATGACCTCTTTCCACCCGTCGCGCAGATCGGCGAGCAGCCCGCCGCCGGGTGCGCGCGGCGCGATGTGACCGACGTGGAGGAAGGCGCGCAGCCCGCCGGCGACCGCGAAGGCCACCGCGTCCACCGCCAGCACCCAGCCGGGCCCCATCGCCGCGATCAGCGCGCCGCCGAGCGCCGCGCCGCCGATCGAGGCACCGTGCATGGCCATCCGGAACACGGCGAAGGCCCGGCTCGCCTGCTCACCGCTGACGCTCGACATCAGCATGCCCTCGGCGGCCGGGTTGAAGAACGCCTGCCCGGTTCCGCAGAGCGCGGTCAGGAGCATCATCTGCCACAGCTGCGCGTCGCCGGCCAGCACCAGGACCGCGAAGACGCCCTGGGACACGCAGTTCAGGGCGTTGGCGGCGACCATCACCCGGTGCCGCGGGACGCGGTCGGCGACCGCGCCGCCGATGAGCAGGAAGAGAACGAGCGGAAGCGTACGGGCAGCCGCCACCAGACCCACGTCGCCGGCGTCGCCACCGGACTCCAGCACGGCGAACGCCGCCGCGATCAGTGCACCGTGGCTTCCCAGGTTGGTGACGATCGCGGCGGCGGTCAGCAGCGTGTAGTTGCGGCCGGCCCATTCGGGGCGGCGCGGGTGGCGGCGGGGCGGAGCTGCGGGTGAGGTCACCCACGGACTATCCCCGCAGGCCGCCCCGGTTGCCAAACCGGTTACGACGCGGGCGGCCGGCGGGCTGCTCGGCGAGATGCATCGCGTTCTGATGCATAGAGGCCGACCCCTCAGCTAGGAGGTCGTGGACGGTACGGACGTCGGCAAGCTTCCTGCGCTCGTCGCAGCCTCGTACGCGAGCCCAACCACGCTCAAGGGGTGGGTAGTTGCGATTGCGTAGCCGGCGATAGGGTGTGCGAACGAATGTCTGACCAACGTTCGTTCGATTCGTTCTGCCTGACTAAGGAGTCAGATGCGTACAAAACTGGGCGTACTCGCTGTCATGGGGGCCACGCTGGCGAGCCTGCTGACAGCAACTGGATCCGCCCAAGCCGCACCCGCTCGCTCATGGGAAGGGCCGATGGCGAAGTCTGACTGCATGGCGCAGCGGTGGAAGGGCAAGTGCGTCTTCATCCAGAGGAGTAACCAGTGGGAGAATCCCTCTGGTTGGTACATCATGCTGTGATGCCGTTCGAGCGGCATTGGGCCTGATGAAGCTTTGAGGGCCGTCGTCCGGAGACGGCGGCCCTCTCGCTTGTCAGGAAGTGCTCGATGCCAGTCGCACCGTGCTCAGGATCTGCTGGATGGTCGCGTCCGGGAGTTCGTCCGGCACACCCTTGTTTGCGTACAGGACCCAGGACTTGAACTCACCCGCGGGGTCCTTGAAGGAGAAAGCGACCGACTTGCCGTCGGTCTCGCACTTGTTCTCCTTCTTCACCCCGATGGCGGTTGCCGTCGAAACGCTGCCGACCAGGCCCGACTTCGTCGTGTACGGGACGGCCTTGGTCACCTTCACCGTGCCCTTGGGCTCGGTCTGCGCGTAGCCCGCCCAGACCCAGTTGCCGGCTTCGTTGTACGCGGCCGTCGCGGAGTCCTTGGCGCCCTTGCCGCCCTTCGTCCCGGCGGTGCTCAGACCCCAGTCCTCGAGCTTGCCGTCCTTGTTGGTGTCGAACGTGCACCACTTGGACTTGAAGTGGGCGGGGGCGGACATGGCGACCGCCAGAGAGCCGTCACCCTTCTTCTCGTCCTCGAAAGCCGTGCTGACGCCCGAACCGGCGACCTCCCACCCGGCCGGGACGTCGAACTGCGTTCCGTGCTTGGGGTTGGAGACGACCTTCCAGCCGGCGATCGTCGGCTTGCCGCCGTCACCGCCGCGCGGGTTCTCCGTGGGGGTGGTCGCGGGATCGCCGGTCGGCTGCTTCACCGTCGGCGTCTTCGAGGCCGTGGGCTTGCTGTCGTCGGACGTGCTGTCGTCGTCACCCAGCACGACGACACCCGTGATCACCGCAGCCGCGACGACCGCCGTGGCCGCGACGATCGCGACGATGGTCGTCTTCTTCTTGTCGTCCGGCGGCGTGGGGCCACCGGGCGGCTGCATCGGTACCCCGTACTGCGGCACGGTCGGCTGCTGGTACGGGTTGGGCTGCTGGTACCCCGGCTGCTGGTACGGATTCGGCTGTTGGTACCCCGGCTGCTGGTACGGGTTCTGGTCCTGCGGGTTCTCGCCCCCGGGCGGCTGCTGTCCTGGCCACATGGCGAGTAACCATAGAGGTGCCGTGCCGCCGGGGCTACGTCCGCCCCTGCGCGGGGATGGCCAAGCAGCCCTACTCGTGGGTAACATCGCGCCATGAGCGCTGATCAGATGACAGTCGGCGAGATGCTCGCCGCCACGGTTCCCATGGCCCGGACCCTGAACCTGGAGTTCCTGGAGACCACCCCCGAGCGTGCCGTGCTGCGCATGCCGGACCAGCCCGACTTCCACAACCACGTGGGCGGGCCGCACGCCGGAGCGATGTTCACGCTCGCCGAGTCCGCGAGCGGTGCCATCGTCATCGCCGCCTTCGGCGACCAGCTGAACCGTGCCGTACCGCTCGCCGTCAAGGCGGAGATCGGCTACAAGAAGCTCGCCATGGGCGTCGTCACCGCGACCGCCACCCTCGGGCGGCCCATCGCCGACGTCGTCGCCGAACTCGACGCGGGCGAGCGCCCGGAGTTCCCGGTGAACATCGCCATCGAGCGCGCCGACGGGGCGGTCACCGGCGAGATGACCGTCGTCTGGACCCTGCGGCCCAACGCCTGACGGGCGGCGCCGGACCCGACTTCTCCACCAGGACGGAGCAGGTAGGCTGCCCGGCGTGCGCCCGGGGGGCGCACGCCGGGCAGCGGTACTGCTGCGCACACGGGAGGAACCGGCGTTGCACGTCCAGGAGTGGCTCGAGACCGTCCCCCCGCTCAGCATCTACCTCCTGGTGGGGGTGGTGATCGGGCTCGAGAGTCTCGGGATCCCGCTGCCGGGTGAGATCGTCCTCGTCAGCTCGGCGCTGCTCGCGTCCCAGCACGGTGACATCAACCCGTACATCCTGGGCGCGTGCGCGACGGCCGGCGCGATCATCGGCGACTCGATCGGGTACGCGATCGGCCGCAAGGGCGGCAGGCCCCTGCTGGCCTGGCTCGGCGGGAAGTTCCCGAAACACTTCGGCCCCGCCCAGATCGCCATGGCGGAGCGGTCGTTCGAGAAGTGGGGCATGTGGGCCGTCTTCTTCGGACGCTTCGTCGCTCTGCTGCGGATCTTCGCCGGGCCACTGGCGGGCGTGCTGCGCATGCCGTACTGGAAGTTCCTGATCGCCAACGTCTTCGGCGGCATCCTGTGGGCGGGCGGCACGACCGCCGTCATCTACTCGGTCGGCGTCGTGGCCGAGGCATGGCTCAAGCGGTTCTCGTGGCTGGGGCTCGTCCTCGCGGTACTGATCGGTGTGACCTCGATGCTCGTGCTCAAGAGCCGTGCGAAGAAGGCGGCGGCCGAGGCGGAAACGCGGACGGTCCTCGAACCCGAGCCGGTTCCCGCCGCCGACTGATCCGCGGCCCGGTCGTCGCGCAGCCGTACGGACCGTCCGGCGCGCCGTTCATGAAACGAGGAGACAGCGATGGCGTCAGAGGCGCTGATCATGGGTGTGGGCGGCCGGGAGCCGAGTGTCGCGCCGGAAGCCTTCACCGCTCCGACCTCGGTCGTCATCGGTGAGGTCACCCTCGCACCGGGCGCCGGCGTCTGGTACCAGACGGTGCTGCGGGCGGACTGCGGGCCGATCGTCATCGGCGCGGACTCCAACATCCAGGACAACTGCACGGTCCACTCGGACCCCGGCTTCCCTGTGACGGTGGGGGAGCGTGTCTCGGTCGGTCACAACGCCGTCCTGCACGGCTGCACGGTCGAGGACGACGTGCTGGTGGGCATGGGGGCGACGGTCCTCAACGGTGCCCACATCGGCACCGGGTCCCTGGTGGCCGCGCATGCGCTCGTTCCGCAGGGGATGCGGGTCCCGCCCGGCTCGCTCGTCGCCGGGGTGCCCGCCAAGGTGCGGCGCGAGCTGACGGACGAGGAGCGTGAGGGCATCAAGCTCAACGCCGCCGTCTACCTGGACCTCGCCGAAGCCCATCGTGAGGCGGCGCGGAAGGCCTGACGGGCAGCCGCCCCGCATCGGTGATCACCCGCACCGTGACCCCCTGAACGCACCTGTCGCGAGCCGGTACGGAAGGCCTGACCTCTCCCGTCGTCCGGCTCGTGCCCGCGGTTCGCGTGGTCCTCGCCGCGCCGTGTCGGTCAGTGGCAGTCCGGCTCCACCGTCAGCCCGATCACCGTGCGGAACTCCACGGGGGGCGACGGTTCGTCCTCCATCCGTGGGTGCAGGGTCACGGGCCGTGGCCCGCCCTGATGGGGTGGCATGACGATTTCAGCCGCGACCACGCTGCCCATCGGCAGCCGTCGCGTGACGGTCCTGGTGGCGAAAGCGTCGACGAGCCGCAGACCCTGGCCGCAGTCCGCGTGAGCGTCCAGCGGTTCCTGGCGTCGTGCATGACGATGCTTCCACCGGCCGCCGTCCCTGACCTCCGTCGTCAGTGTGTTGCCGCGGACCTTGATGGCCAGGGCGACCCAGGTGCTGCCACTGTGCAGCACCACATTGCTGACGAGCTCGGTGACGATCACCGACAGCGCTTCGTGGAATTCGTCGTGCAGCCGCCATCGTCGGGCCACTGCGCGGGCGAAATGGCGCAGGGTGCGGGCGGCTTCCGGCGTCGCCGACATCGCACACTGGGCCAGACCCGAGGTTCCGCCGTACGGTCCGTGCCCGGACGGCAGAAACTGGGAGGACTCCTCTGATGCGATCACGTCGGCTCCTTCTGCCCAGGTCGACGCCTGGGCCCGTGGGACTACGCTCACTGTCTCGGCAAGCCCGGCGCAATTGGGGAGACTGAAGTACGGATACCTAAAGAAATGAAATGCCCGGAAATGTCGAGGAGAGTGAGCTGGTGACCACGCTCAGTGACGAAGTCTGGGAGCGATGGCTGCGGCAGACGGTCGCCCACGGCGGCCGGCAGTCGGCGCTCCTGCTGCTGGAGGGGCGTGCCGGTACCGGCAAGAGCCGGCTGGTCGACCGGCTGCTGGACAGCGCCGAAGCCGGACCGCGGCCACGGGTCGTGCTGACGTTCACCTCCTCCGGCGTCTCACTGACGCACCACCCGGCCCGGGTGCCCCGCGCCGAACCGGGCGCCGCCGCCGTACGCGAGCGCCCCGATCCCGTCGCCCTGCCGCCGCGGATCCACTCCGACGCCACCGCGCTCGCCGGGGATCTGGAACCCCTGCTGGAGTCCGGCGGACCGGTCCTGCTGATCGCCGACGACGTGCACCGGGCCGACAGCGCGGGCCGGGACCTGCTGCGCGGACTGCTGGAACAGCCCCCGGCCGGACTCGCCGCCGTCCTGGCCTACCGGCCCGAGGAACTCGCCGAACCCGGACTCGTCCTCGGCCGCGCCGTCGCCTACCCGGCCCGGCTCACCGTTCTGCGGCTGCGCCTCGAGCCCCTGGACGCCGACGAGGTGCGCCGGCTGGTCGAGGACCGGCTCGGTCCCGAATGCTGCCCGCCCGAGCTCGTCGCGCGGATCCACGAGCGGTCCGCCGGAGTGCCGCAGGTCGTCGTCGATCTCGTGCGCCAGCTGGAGGACGCGTACGGGCCCCGGGAGCGCTACACCGCCAAGGACCTCGATGCCACCGGCCCACCCGTACGACTGGCCGAACTGGCCGTCGGGCGGCTGGCCGCACTGCCGGAGGAGCACCGGGCGGTGGCCCGCGCCGCGGCGGTCCTCGACGAGTCCAGCAGCGCGGCGGACCTGTACGCGGTGGCCGCACTGCCCGGCGCGGCCGGCCGCGAGGCGCTCGTCGCCTCCCTCCGCGGGGCGGTGCTGCTGGAGAGCGACCGCGATCTGTACGGCTTCCCCTCGCCCCTCGCGGGCACCGCCGTCTACGACGAGATGCCCGGCCCCCTGCGCCAGGACATGCACCGCCGGGCCGCCGACGTCCTCGCCCACCGGCATCCCGTGCCGTGGGCCCGGCTCGCGGCGCACCGGCACCGCGGCGGCCAGATACGCGGCTGGCTCAAGGCCGTCGAACACGCGGCCCAGCAGTGCGCCGAGGCAGGCGCCCACCAGACCGCGATCGACCTGCTGGAACAGGCTCTGTCGCACCCCGCGGTGCCGCGGGAGACCCGGGCCCGCCTCGCCCGTCTCCTCGCGCACAGTGCCGTGCTCGGACTGCACACCGACCAGACCGTTCAGGTGCTGCGGCAGATCCTGGACGAGCAGTCGCTGCCCCCGGCGGTCCGCGGACAGATCCGGCTCGACCTCGGCCTGGTGCTCTACAACCAGGCCGGACGCGGACTCCAGGGCTGGGTGGAACTGGAGCAGGCGGTCGACGAACTGGCCCAGCGTCCGGCACTCGCCGCCCGCGCGATGTCGGCGCTCGCCATGCCGGTCATGTCGTCCGTACCACTGGAACGCAATCTGCACTGGCTCGAGAAGGTGCAGAAGATGGCGGCGGGCAGCCACGACGACGAGGCCCGTACCGCCGTGGACGCGAACTGCATCGCGGTACTCCTGGAGATCGGCGACCCCACGGCCTGGGACGTCCTGGAGCGGCTGCGCGGCCAGACCGACCAGACGGACCGGCTGCCGCACGTCGCCCGTGGGCTGGTGAACGCCGCCGACGCCGCCCTGTGGCTCGGCCATCTCTCGCGGGTGGGAGAGCTGCTCGAAGAGGGCGTCGACGTCGCCGTCCGCGGCGGAGCCGCGTATGTCGAACAGGACGGCCGCGGCACCGGGCTGCTGCTGGACTGGGTGACGGGCACCTGGGACGGCCTCACCGCCCGGGCCAGGGCCTTCGTGGCAGAGACGGGCGTCATGCCCGGGCCCGCCGCGGACGCGCGGATCGTGCTCGGCATGCTGGCCCTCGCACAGGGTGAATGGCAGCAGATGGCCGCCTGGCTCTCCGGGGACGGGCATCCGCTGCCCGTCGGCTCCCCGCTGCCGCATGTCGCGGCGGCGGCAGGCGCACTCGTCCGTACCGCACTCGCCCGCGGCGATCTGGACACCGCCGCGTCCGAGGCCGCGGGCACGTGGGACCGGCTGCGGGACAAGGGAGTCTGGGCGTGGGCGGCCGAACTCGCGCCCTGGGCCGTGGAGGCGACCGCACGGGCCGGCCGCCGTCAGACGGCCGAGGCCATGACCGCGGAGTTCGAGGCGGGCCTGAAGGACACGGCCCTGCCGTCGCCGCTGGCGGCGCTGTCCTGGTGCCGCGGCATCCTGCTGGAGACCGCCGGCCGGCCCGCTGAGGCGGTGCCGCACTTCCAGGACGCGTCGGAGAGGTACGCCGAGATGCCCCGGCCGTACGCGGCGATCCTCACCGCCGAGGCGGCGGCCTCCTGCGTGCTCGGGGCGGCGGCGGAGGGCGGGGACGGCGACCCGGACGCGCTCGCGGCGGCGGTCGAGTCCCTGGCGTCGTGCGTGGAACGGCTCACCGACATGGGCGCCGGATGGGACGCCGCACGGGTACGGGCCACGCTCCGCTCCCACCAGCCCGCGGCGGAGCAGCGTCCGCGCGGGCGGCCCAGCTACGGCGACCAGCTCTCGCCGCGCGAGCAGGAGGTCGTGGATCTGGCATCGGCGGGTCTGACCAACCGGGAGATCGCGACCACGCTGCACCTGTCGCCGCGCACGGTGGAGCAGCACGTGTCCCGGGCCCGCCGGAAGCTGGAGTCGCAGACGCGCGCGCAGCTGAGCCGCAACCGCGGCACCCGGGGTTCATGAATTTATTGCGTATCCGTAGATCCGGTTCACGGATAGGCGCATCTCGGGATGTGGTCATAGCTTCCACTCACCGAAAGCGGAATGCACCGTTATCGAGTCCGCCCTCGCGGCGACCGGTGACCCGAGTGCCCGCCGTCGGTGCTGTGCCCGGGTGGCCGGACGGCCTGGCGAGTGTGCGCCGCATCCCCCACCACGGCGGCCCGCGCTCGCCGAGGCAGGGGGGCCCGGCCCCGGGCACGGTTGTCCGCTCCGGGCGCACGATCGAGCTGCGCGCCGGAGGAGGGCGCCAAGGCACCAGATTCGGCCAGGACCGGTCTGGTTCAGCTGAC
Organism: Streptomyces sp. NPDC058685; assembly: GCF_042714725.1. Taxonomy (NCBI): domain Bacteria; kingdom Bacillati; phylum Actinomycetota; class Actinomycetes; order Kitasatosporales; family Streptomycetaceae; genus Streptomyces; species Streptomyces sp. NPDC058685. Next base: position 1,380 of record NZ_JBHXSL010000045.1, on the reverse strand, counting down.
GGATGATCAATAACCTTGTGTGAGTTGCCCGTTACTGCTCAAGGAGCGCCATGGCCACCGCACAACAGGTACCGGACATCCTGTCGCCGGAGTTTGCCGCGAACCCTTATCCGGCCTACCGCGCCATGCGTGAGCACGCGCCGTTGATCTGGCACGAGGCCACCAACAGCTACCTCATATCGCGCTATCGGGACGTCGAGCGGGCCTTCAAGGACAAGGACTCGCTCTACACCACCGACAACTACGCATGGCAGATCGAGCCGGTGCACGGCAAGACGATCCTCCAGCTCAGCGGGCGCGAACACGCCGTCCGCAGGGCGCTGGTGGCGCCGGCGTTCCGGGGCAGGGATCTCCAGGAGAAGTTCCTGCCGGTCATAGAGAGCAACGCCCGTGAACTGATCGACAGCATCCGGCACAAGGGCGAGGCCGACCTCGTCGACTCCTTCGCCACCCGTTTCCCCGTCAACGTCATCGCCGACATGCTCGGCCTCGACAAGGCGGACCACGCCCGGTTCCACGGCTGGTACACCACCGTCATCGCCTTCCTCGGCAACCTCGCGGGCGACCCCGACGTCACGGCGGCGGGGGAGCGCACCCGCATCGAGTTCGCCGAATACATGATCCCGATCATCCAGGAGCGGCGCGAGCACCTCGGGGACGACCTGCTGTCGTCGCTCTGCGCGGCCGAGGTCGACGGCGTGCGGATGAGCGACGAGGACATCAAGGCCTTCTGCAGCCTGCTGCTCGCCGCCGGCGGTGAGACCACCGACAAGGCGATCGCCAGCATCTTCGCCAATCTGCTGGTCAACCCCGAACAGCTCGCCGCCGTACGGGAGGACCGCAGCCTGATCGACCGGGCCTTCGCCGAGACCCTCCGCTACACCCCGCCGGTCCACATGATCATGCGGCAGACGGCCACCGAGGTCACGGTCAGCGGCGGCACCATCCCCGCGGGGGCGACCGTCACCTGTCTGATCGGCGCGGCGAACCGGGACGCGGAGCGATACAAGGACCCGGACCGTTTCGACATCTTCCGCGACGACCTCACCTCGACCACGGCGTTCTCCGCGGCCGCCGACCATCTGGCGTTCGCCCTCGGCCGGCACTTCTGCGTCGGCGCGCTGCTCGCCAAGGCCGAGGTCGAGACCGGCGTCATCCAACTGCTCGACGCCATGCCGGACATGCGGCTCGCGGACGGCTTCGTCCCGTCCGAGCAGGGTGTGTTCACCCGCGGGCCGCAGTCGCTGCCCGTCCGCTTCACGCCCGTCGCCGACTGATCACAGCAGGGCGGGCCGGTGCGCCGGGGGCGCGGGTGCCCCGCGGGCCCCCGCGCCGCCCCGCCCAGCACCACCCGGCCGCGCACAGCACGACCCGGCCGCG
>NZ_JBHXSL010000044.1:0-63911 GCF_042714725.1 Streptomyces sp. NPDC058685 | reverse complement strand
CGGCCGCCCGCTCCTCCCCGAGGCCCCCACGTCTCGTGCGGTCCTCCGCGTCAACCACCCGCCCTGTCATGCCCCGATCACCGGAGTGCCTCGTGGACGACCAGCACCCGCACAGACCCGCACAGCCCAGCCGCCGGGGATTCCTCTCCCTCGCCACCGCCCTCGGCACGGCGACCGCTCTCGGCGGACTCCCCGCCTTCACCGCCACCGCGGCCCCGGTCCGGCCCACCGTCTCCCCGATGCTCTCCCCCGGAGCGACGACCCGGATGTGGTACCGCGCCCCGGCCGGTGAGCGGAAGATGATCGAGCAGGCCCTCCCGGTCGGCAACGGCCGCATCGGCGCACTCGTGAGCAGCGACCCCGGCCGGGAGCTGGTCTACCTCACCGACGCCACGCTGTGGACGGGACACCGTAACGGCACCCTCGACCAGGACGGCCAATTCCCCTACGCCCGCGAGAACTTCGGGAGCTTCACCCAGCTCACGCATCTGTCGGTCGACATACCGGACCACGAGCTCCAGGGCGTCTCCGGCTACCGCCGCAGCCTGGACCTCGGCCAGGGCCTGGTCAGCGCCCAGTACACCCGCGCGGGTGTGACGTACGAGCGGCAGATCTACGCCAGTCACCCCGACGACGTGGTCGTCATCCGCCTCACCCAGCGCGGCGGCGGCCGCTACACCGGCTCCATCGGCCTCGACGGCACTCACGGCGAGACGACGATGTCGGACGGTTCACGGGACACGCTCTGGTTCGGCGACTCCTTCGACAACGGGCTGCGCTACGGCGCTGCCGTCACCGCGACCGGCCGGGGCGGCTCCGTCTCGGTGCAGGGCGGCCGGATCACCTTCTCCCGCTGCTCGGAGCTCACGATCGTGGTCACCGGCGGTACGAACTACGCGCCGAACGCGGCCCAGGACTACCGGGATCCGGATCTGGACCCGGCCGCACTCGCCCGGACGAAGGTGGCGGCCGCCGCCCGTCAGTCCTCCACGGCGCTGCTGCACACCCATGTGGCCGACTACCGGGCCCTGTTCGACCGGATGAGCCTCTCCCTCGGCGAGTCGACGGACGAACAGCGGCGTCTCGACACCTGGGAGCGGCTCACAGCCCGTACGCAGAACGCCGAACCGGACCCGGAACTGGAGGCGTTGTACGTCCAGTACGGCCGGTACCTCATGATCTCGGGATCGCGGGACGGACTTCCGCTCAACCTCCAGGGCCTGTGGCTGGACGGCAACGACCCGGACTGGATGGGCGACTACCACAGCGACGTCAACATCCAGATGAACTACTGGATGGCCGACCGCACCGGGCTCTCGCGCTGTTTCGACGCCCTCGCGGACTACTGCCTCGCGCAGCTGCCGTCGTGGAGCAAGCTCACCCAGGAGCTGTTCAACGACCCGCGCAACCGCTTCCGCAACACCTCCGGCAAGGTCGCGGGCTGGACCGTGGCGTACTCGACCAATGTGCACGGCGGCCTCGGATGGTGGTGGCATCCGCCCGGCAATGCCTGGCTGTGCATCTCGCTGTTCGAGCACTACGAGTACACCCTGGACAGGGACTATCTGGCCCGCATCCATCCGCTGCTGAAGGGTGCCTGCGAGTTCTGGGAGACACGCCTGGTGCCGATGACGGTCACCGACCGGGAGACCGGCGAACCGCGCGAGGTCCTGGTGGCGGACCGGGACTGGTCGCCCGAGCACGGGCCGCAGGACACCCGGGGCAACACCTATGGGCAGGAGGTGGTGTGGGCGCTGTTCGACCAGTACCGCCAGGCGTGTTCGGTGCTGGGCAAGGACGCCGCGTACAGCCGGACGGTGGGCGCGATGCAGGAGCGGCTGTATCTGCCGGAGGTCAGTCCGAAGACCGGGTGGCTCCAGGAGTGGATGTCGCCGGACAACCTCGGTGAGACGACGCACCGTCATCTCTCGCCGCTCATGGGGCTGTTCCCCGGGGACCGCGTCCGGCCGGGAGCCGTGTCCGGTGAACTCCTCGACGGCGCCACCGCCCTGCTCACCGCACGCGGCACGGAGAGCTTCGGCTGGGCGAACGCCTGGCGGGCGCTGTGCTGGGCGCGCCTGAAGAAGGGGGAGAACGCCTACCGGTTGTTCGCCAACAACCTGCGGCCGTCCACGGGTGGCGTCAACGGCACGGCGATGAACCTCTTCGACATCTACGAGGTCGAGAAGGGCCGCGGGATCTTCCAGATCGACGCCAACTTCGGCACGCCGTCCGCCGTGATCGAGATGCTCGTGTACGCGCGGCCCGGTCACGTCGAACTCCTGCCGGCACTGCCCGGCGCCTGGGCCGCGTCGGGGTCCGTGACCGGTGTCGGTGTCCGGGGCGGCTTCGTCGTCGACCTCGACTGGAGTGCCGGCAGGGTCGACCGGGCGCGGATCACCAGCGTCGGCGGGCGGACGACCACGGTGTCGTCGCGGGGCTCGTCCCGTACGGTCACGCTGCGGCCGGGGAAGTCCGTCACCCTGCGGGACTTCGGGTGAGGCCCCGGCGCTGGGCCGTGCTGCTCGGGCCCGCGCTGGCACTCGCTCTCTGCACACCGGGACAGGCCTCGTCGGTACCGGCCACCACGCCGGTACCGGCCGCCGCGCGCCCGCAGGTGGTGACCTGGGCGGCGAGCGCGGACCGGACGGGTGACGCCGTCGCCGACCGCAGCCACCGCCTCGTCGTCCGCACCAGCGCGGGTGGACGCGGACTGCGGATCAGGCTGTCCAACGCGTTCGGGGACCGGCCCGTGACCTTCGGGGCCGCCTATGCCGGGATCCCGGCGCACGGAGCCGCGCTGGTGCCCGGGAGCAACCGGCGTCTGACCTTCGGCGGCTCCCGGTCCGTGACGCTCGCACCCGGCGATGTCCGCTACAGCGACCCGCTGCCGGGGGCGGTGAAGGCCCGGAGCAGTCTGGCGATCAGTCTGTACGTGCGGGACGCGGGAGGGCCGGCGACCGGTCACGGCATGGCCCTGCAGACGTCGTACGCGGCCGCGGGCGACCATGCGGCCGAGTCCGGCGCGGACAACTTCGGTGAGCAGACCGGCTCCTGGCTCTATCTCGACGCCCTCACCGTGGAGGCGTCGCCCGGCACGGGTGCCGTCGTCACCCTCGGGGACTCGATCACCGACGGCTGGCAGTCGTCCGTGGACAGGAACCGCCGCTGGCCCGACTATCTGGCCGGCCGGCTCCAGGCCGCCCAGGGCAGCGTGCGGGGCGTGGCGAACGAGGGGATCTCGGGCAACAAGGTCCTCGCGGACGGCGCGGGCCAGAGCGCCCTGCGCCGCCTCGACCGGGACGTGCTGTCGCAGGCGGGCGTGCGGACCGTCGTCGTCTTCGAGGGGGTCAACGACATCAAGGCCCACTCCGGTGTGACGGCCGCCGATCTCATCGCCGGATACCGCGAGATCGCCGCCCGGGCCCGCGCGGCGGACACCTGTGTGGTGGGCGCGACGGTGCTGCCGTTCAAGGGCTGGTCCGAATGGGGGCCCGCCGAGGAGGCCGTGCGCAAGGAGGTCAACGACTTCATCCGGACCGGCGGACTGTTCGACGCGGTGGCCGACTTCGACCGGGCGCTGAGAAGCCCGTACGACGGGGAAAGGCTGCTGCCGACCTTCGACGGCGGCGACCATCTGCATCCGAACGACAAGGGGATGCAGGCAATGGCCGACGCGATCGACCTCACGTCACTGGAGTGCGCCGACTGAGCACGGCCGCACGGTCGGAGTCAGCCGGCGTGGCTCCGACCGGCGTGCGGTGCGGCGCCGTTGAGCATCGCGTTGCCGCAGAGAGCCGCGGCGCCGCACAGCGCGGACTCGGGGCGGATGGGCACACCGTTGGCGCGCAGCACGTCGCGGACGTCACGGATCAGGGGGAAGACCTCCTGGTTCCAGTCCGCGCCCTGCTCGTCCCAGGCCCGCTGCTCCGCCTCCACCGCCATGCGGTCCTGGGCGAACACCCGCTCCGTGAAACGGCGGATGAGGGGCCAGGCGACATGAAGAGCCCCGGGGACCGGCGGCTTGGCGATCATCAGCAGGCCGTAGACGTGGGTGATGCGCTGCTCGACGTCCTTCGGTACATAGGCCGCCCAGAGGGAGAACGCGGGGAGTTCGGCGTTCTGCGGAACCGTCCGGAGGGTCTGGTAGGGGTACTCGGTGCGGATGGTGACGACGTCGGGCGAGTTGGCGCCGCCGATGCCCTCGGCGGACAGCAGCCCGGCACCGCGGTCCTTCTTCCCGCCGGCGGGAACGAAGAGGTACCGGGCCTCCACCGAGCGCGGACCGGTGTCGAATCCGAGCAGCTGCGGCTGGATCCTGCCCAGGACGCCCCGGTGCAGGAACTGGTGGTTCATGTCGAGGAGGTTCTCGTGCATGAACGTGTAGTGGCACCGCACGGTTCGCGAGAACGTCATGGTCCTGTGTCCGGGCGAGGCGAATTCCGGCAGTTCGGGAAGCGTCGTCGTGACCGCCTTCTCCGGGTCTCCGGGAAAGACGAAGACCAGGCCGTAGGCTTCGCGGACCGGATAGGCGCGCACTCCGCGCGGCGGGCGGTCGACCCCCTTGGGCAGATAGGGAATCTGCGAGATACGGCCGTTCCCGCGATAGGCCCAGGCGTGATAGCAGCAGCGCAGTGCCTCGCCCTCCACGACGCCCATGCTCAGGGGCACCTGGCGGTGGGCGCAGCGGTCCTCCAGCGCGTAGACCTTGCCGCTCGCGCCGCGATAGAGGGCGATCCGCTCACCGGCGAAGGTGGCCGCGAAGGTCCTGTTCTTGCGGACACTTTTCGAGACGGCGACCGGGTACCAGAAATTCGGGTCGATGCCGGTACGCCGAAGGTCGGTGACAGCACCGAATTCCTGCTCACGCGAGGGGAACGAGCCGTTCGTCGCCCCGGACGCACGTGTCCCCCGCGGTGCGGACTGTTCCTCGGCCATGAGCGAGCCTCTCCGTGCAGGCAGGTCATCGGGTACCGGAGGGGAAACGGGAGGGGAAGGGGACGCCTGAGGTGCTCAGCTGCTGTCCCGCCCACTGCCGACCCTCATGACCGTCCTACCATCCGGCCGCCCGGCCCGCAGCCGGGCCCGCCCGGGATGCGGTTTCCGGTGGCGGGTGCTAAGGGCTGACGGGCCGGCCTCAGGCTCTGTCCCGATGGACGGGGTCGAGACGGCCGGGGTCCGGAATACGAGACCGATCACGGATTGCTTGACTCGCCGTCGTCGCCTTGCTGCAATCGTGGACATGCAGACGCGACTGGACCTCACACGGCGACGCCATGTCGACCTCGCCCGTGTCTCCAGCGCCTCTTGTTGCTGCGTCACGGCCCGCTGACGGGCCGAATCCCCGCATCGCCGGCCCCTCGGGGGTTCCGGGTCCGGGGATTTCCTTTGTTGCCGGCGCGTGAACAATTCCGCGTCGTTCCCCCATGGTTGCGCGCCTGAAATCGGCGCTCCCCCCGCATGTTCGTTCCGCCTGCCCGAATGCATCTGAGATGACGCAGCAGCAGTCGGCCCACCCACTCCCCGAAGGAATTTCCATGGCCACCGTCCTGTCCGTCTCCGGCAGTCCCTCCGCGACCTCCCGCACCGGCCGTCTGCTGCGCCATCTGGACGCACGACTGGCCCTCCAGGGCCATGAAGTGCTCCCGCTCGACGTCCGCACCGTCCCGGCGGAGGCGCTGCTGGGCGCCGACTTCCAGCACCCGGCGATCGTGGCGGCGGCCGAACTCTTCGCGCGCGCCGACGGAGTTGTCATCGGAACGCCGGTCTACAAGGCCTCGTACTCCGGTGTGCTCAAGGCGCTGCTCGATCTGCTCCCGCAGTACGCGCTCACCGGCAAGACCGTCCTGCCCCTCGCGACGGGCGGCACCACCGCGCACGTCCTGGCCATCGACTACGCCCTGCGGCCGGTGCTGAGTTCGATGGGTGCGGCGCATGTCGTCCAGGGCTGGTTCACGCTCGACAAGGACATCGCGGTCCAGGAGGACGGCGGGCTCGCCATCGCGCCGCACGCGTCCGAGGCGCTCGACCACGTCGTCGACCAGTTCTCGTCCGCCCTCGGCCGGACTGCCGTGCTCGCGGCGACGGGCTGACGACTCCCGCGCCCGAGGCCGACGACGACACCGAACGGAGACCTGTGTCCCTCACCTTCCACTGGTTCCTGCCCACCAGCGGCGACAGCCGCCATGTCGTGGGCGGCGGGCACGGAGCGCCCGCCGGCGCCGCGAGTACCGTCCGTCCACCGACGATCGGGTACCTCTCCCAGATCGCCCGCGCCGCCGAGGACCTCGGCTTCACCGGCGCGCTGACACCGACGGGCGCATGGTGCGAGGACGCCTGGCTCACCACCGCGATGATCAGCCGCGAGACGGAGCGGCTGAAGTTCCTCGTCGCCTTCCGTCCCGGCTTCGTCTCGCCGACGCTCGCCGCGCAGATGGCCTCCACCTACCAGAGGCAGTCGGGCGGCAGACTGCTGCTCAATGTCGTCACCGGTGGTGAGAGCCATGAGCAGCGGGCGTACGGCGACTATCTGAACAAGGACGCCCGCTACGCGCGCACAGGTGAATTCCTGCACATCGTGCGGGACTTGTGGGCGGGCCGGTCGGTCACGCTGGACGGGGAACACCTGCGGGTGACGGACGCGAAGCTGGCCCAGCTGCCGGATCCGGTCCCGCCCGTGTACTTCGGCGGCTCCTCGGCCGCCGCGGGTACGGTGGCCGCCCGTCACGCGGACGTGTATCTGACGTGGGGTGAGCCGCCCGCCGCCGTGGCGGAGAAGATCGGCTGGATCCGCCGGCTCGCGGCACGGGAGGGCCGCACCGTGCGCTTCGGCATCCGGCTGCATGTCATCACCCGGGACACCTCGGACCAGGCCTGGGCGGAGGCCGACCGGCTTCTCGACGGTTTCGATCCGGCGACCGTGCATGCGGTCCAGGACGGGCTGGCACGCAGCGAGTCGGAGGGACAGCGGCGGATGCTCGCACTGCACGGCGGCCGGCGCGACGAACTGGAGATCTCGCCGGGCCTGTGGGCGGGTATCGGTCTGGTCCGCGGTGGTGCCGGTACGGCGCTGGTCGGCAGCCATGACGAGGTCGCCGACCGGATCGAGGAGTACCGGGCCCTCGGCATCGAGGAGTTCGTGCTGTCCGGCTATCCGCACCTGGAGGAGGCCTACTGGTTCGGCGAGGGGGTGCTGCCGCGTCTGCGGTCGCGCGGTCTGTGGACCCACCCGCAGGCACCTGCCGAACAGGCCGTCTCCCAGGTGCCGTTCGCGACGGCCGGGGCCCGCTGACAGCGGAGGGCTGTCGACGCCCCGGCCCGTCAGACCAGGGCCGGGGTCTCGCAGTCCGTGCCGCGGATCTCGTGGAGGTGCAGCTCCACCCAGTCGCGCAGCCGGCCGAGAGGTTCGGCGACACCGCGGCCCAGCGGGGTGAGCGCGTACTCGACGTGCAGCGGCACGGCCGGGTAGACGGTCCGCTCGACGAAGCCGTGCGCCTCCAGCTTCCGCAGGGTGTTGGTCAGCACCTTGGGGCTGACACCCTGGAGCCGCCGCTGTACGGTGCCGAAGCGCTGCGGGCCCTCTTCCAGGGCGCCGATCGCGAGGGCCGACCATTTGCCCGCGAGCAGGTCCAGGACGTCCCGGCACGGGCACAGGGACGCGTACACATCGTGGTCCGCGTGCTGGCCCGTGGTGCAGGGAATGGGCATGGACGTCTCCTCTGTAGGGCCGTGACCTCAATACTTTCTCAGGGATAGTAGACGCCCTTGCGGGATACCACTACCCCGCGGGTAGCTTTCCGGCGTTATCGATCAGCTCGCCGGGCCGTGCGTCCGCACCCCGGCACCTCTCTCAGGAGATGTACATGACCAGCAGCCCGACCATGCGCGCGATCACCCAGGACACCTTCGGCGGTGCTGATGTGCTGCGCCTCGCCGAGGTGGCGCGGCCGGAGCCGCTGCCCACCGAGGTCCTGGTGCGCGTGCACGCGGCCGGTGTGAACCCGGTGGACTGGAAGACGCGCGAGGGCGGCGGCATGGCCGGCGTCCTCGGTGAGGCGCCGTTCGTCCTGGGCTGGGACGTCTCGGGCGTCGTGGAGGCGGTCGGCTTCGGCGTCCACACCCTGGAGGTCGGCGACGAGGTGTACGGCATGCCGTGGTTCCCGCGCCAGGCCGGTGCGTACGCCGAGTACGTGACGGCCCCGGCACGGCAGTTCGTGCGCAAGCCGTCGACGGTCGGCCACGACGTGGCTGCCGCCGTGCCGCTGGCCGGGCTCACCGCCTGGCAGGCCCTGGTCGACGCCGCGCGGATCGAGCCGGGGCAGCGGGTGCTGATCCACGCGGCGGCGGGCGGCGTGGGCCACTTCGCGGTGCAGTTCGCCAAGCACCTCGGTGCGCATGTGATCGGCACCGCGCGCGAGGCGAAGCACGACTGGCTGCGCTCGCTCGGAGCGGACGAGCTCATCGACTACACCGCGGTCCGGTTCGAGGACGCGGTGAAGGACGTGGACGTCGTCATCGATCTGATCGGCGACGGCGTGGAGGAGACCAGCACCCGGTCGCTGGAGACCCTGCGCCCCGGCGGGACGCTGGTCGCCGTGCCGTCGGGCGTCTCCCCCGAACTGGTCGCCGCCGCCGCGGCCCGGGGCCTGGTGGCGAAGCCGTACCTGGTGGAGCCGGACGGCCCCTCGCTCGCCCGCATCGCCGCGCTGATCGACGAGGGCACGGTCCGGGTGGAGGTCGAGGACGTACTGCCGCTGGCGGAGGCGGCAGAGGCGCACCGCCGGGGCGAGCAGGGCCGCACCCGCGGCAAGCTCGTGCTGCGCGTGGCCGGCTGACGGCGGTTCCCGACGGGCTCAGAGCAGGGCGAGCCTGCCGACCAGCTTGCCGACCTGGTTGCGCGGTCCGACGAAGCTGACGGCGAGGTAGGTCAGATCCTCGCTCTTCGTCCCTGCCAGCCGGTCGAGGTATGCGTCGTAGACGCGTAAGGTCTGTGCGGCTTCGGGCATGTCGGCGACGAAGAAGCCTTCCTTGCCGACGGCCCTCTCCCGCAGTTCCCGGACGGTCGCGGCGTCGGCGGCGAGCACGGAGCAGCCCGCCCAGGGCAGACCGGCGTGCGGGGTGCCGGAGCCGTCGCGGCCGTCGTCGCCGAGGAGATCGGGCAGGGCCTTGCCCACCGCCGCGGCCATACAGGCCGCGGCGTTCGCCGCCCTCCCGGCGGGAAGGTCCTCGTCGACGACGACGACCCATTTCAGCGGTGCCCGGCGGGTCGGGATGTCGGTGCGTACGTCGGTGCGGGGCAGCCGGGCGGCCGCCGCGTCGTGGTGATCGGTCATACCGCGAAACGCTAAGCACTCATGCGTACTCTGGGGAGTCCTGCCGAACGTCATCAGGCAAAGGAGAGTATTCATGGAACTTGATGCGCTCGACTGGGCTCTTCTGCGGGAGCTGCAGCACGATGCACGGCAGACGAACCGCGATCTGGCGGCCAAGACCGGTGTCTCCCCCTCCACCTCCCTGGAGCGGGTCAAGTCGCTGCGCGAGCGCGGCGTCATCGGCGGCTATCACGCGGCGCTCGACCTGTCGGCCGTCGGACGGCCGGTGCAGGCCCTGATCTCGGTCCGGATCAGACCGCCGTCCCGTCCGGTCATCGAGGGGTTCCGCGAATGGGCGGCCCAACTGCCGGAGACGATCGGTCTGTTCGTCACGTCGGGGCCGTTCGACTTCCTCATCCATGTCGCCGTCCCCGATGTGAACGGGCTGTACGCCTTCGTCATCGACCGGCTCACCGAGCGCCGTGAGGTCGCGGACGTGCAGTCGACCATGGTGTACGAGCATGTGCAGTCCCGCGCCATCACGGCTCCGGCGGCCCGGCGCCGGACGGGGTGAGCACGAGGCTGCCGGCCCGGAGCTGCTCGGGTCCGCTGCCGTCAGCCGTTCCCCCGGGCAGCGGGTCGGTCAGGAACCGCCCCGCCAGGCGTGCACCTCCTCGGTACCCGCCGAGCTTCCCCAGGTCCAGTCGGCGATCTCGGGCATGTCCGTTCCGTGCTCACGGATCCAGTCGTGATGGCGGCTGCGCATGTCGGCCATCGCCTGGCGCAGCGCGATGAGCCGGACGGAGAGCCCCGGGACGCGGTCCACGACGTCCATCACCAGCCGGTAGCGGTCAAGGTCGTTGCGGACGACCATGTCGAACGGCGTGGTGGTGGTGCCCTCCTCCTTGTAGCCGCGGACATGCAGGTTGGCATGACCCGCGCGGCGGTAGGCGAGGCGGTGGATCAGCCAGGGGTAGCCGTGATAGGCGAAGACGACCGGCCGGTCCCGGGTGAACAGGGCGTCGAACTCGGGGTCCGTCATGCCGTGCGGGTGTTCCTCGTGCGGCATCAGCCGGGCCATGTCGACGACGTTGACCACCCGTACGGCCAGCTCCGGGGCATGGCGGCGCAGCAGTTCCGCGGCCGCCAGCGTCTCCTGGGTCGGTACGTCGCCCGCACACGCGAGCACCACGTCGGGTTCGCGGGTGCCGTCCTCCGTACCGGCCCACGGCCACGCTCCGGCGCCGCGCGCGCAGTGGGCACGGGCCTCCTCCATGCTGAGCCAGTCGAAGGTGGGCTGCTTGCCGGGGACGATGACGTTGACGTAGTCCCGACTGCGCAGGGCGTGATCGGCCACCGACAGCAGGGTGTTGGCGTCCGGCGGGAGGTAGACGCGGACGACTTCGGGGCTCTTGTTGAGGACGTGGTCGACGAAGCCCGGGTCCTGGTGCGAGAAGCCGTTGTGGTCCTGCCGCCAGACATGCGAGGTCAGCAGGTAGTTCAGCGAGGCGATGGGCCGGCGCCAGGTCAGCCTGCGGGAGGTCCGGAGCCATTTGATGTGCTGGTTGACCATGGAGTCGACAATGTGGGCGAAGGCCTCGTAGCTGGAGAAGAGGCCATGGCGGCCGGTCAGCAGATAGCCCTCGAGCCAGCCCTGGCACAGATGCTCGGAGAGGACCTCCATCACCCGGCCGTCGCGGGCGAGATGCTCGTCGGTGGCGTACACCTCGGCCTGCCATGCCTTGGCGGTGACGTCGTACAGGGCTCCGAGACGGTTGGACTCGGTCTCGTCGGGGCCGACGACGCGGAAGTCCCGTCGTTCGGCGGTCGCCCGCATCACATCGGCCAGCAGGGCACCGAGCACCCGGGTGGGCTCGTGGAGCGTGGTGCCCCGCTTGTCGACGGCGACGGCATGCTCTTCGAGGGCGGGCAACGGCAGTTCGCGGACGAGGAGCCCGCCGTTGGCGTGCGGTGTCGCGCCGAGCCGCCGCCCGCCGCCGGGAACGCAGGCGAGCACCTGCGGAACGGGCCTGCCCGCGGTGTCGAACAACTCCTCGGGGCGGTAGGAGCGCAGCCAGTTCTCGAGATGCCGCAGATGCTCGGGGTTCTCCCGGACACCGGACAGCGGCACTTGGTGGGCGCGCCAGGTGTTCTCGACCGGCAGGCCGTCCACTTCCGCGGGTCCGGTCCAGCCCTTGGGCGTACGCAGGACGATCATCGGCCAGTGGGGACGCGCCTGCACGCCGTCCCTGCGGGCGGTGCGCTGGATCTCCTCGATGCGGTTCAGGGCCTTGTCCATCGCCGCTGCCATGGCACGGTGCACGGTCGCGGGGTCGTCGCCCGTGACGTGGAGAGGTTCGTGACCGTAGCCGCGCAGCAGGTCGTCCAGTTCGGCCTCGGGCAGCCGGGCGAGGACGGTGGGGTTGGCGATCTTGTAGCCGTTGAGGTGCAGGACGGGAAGGACGGCGCCGTCGTGGACGGGGTCGAGGAACTTGTTGGAGTGCCAGGACGCGGCGAGCGGCCCGGTCTCCGCCTCTCCGTCGCCGATCACGCACGTCACGACCAGGTGCGGGTTGTCGAAGGCCGCGCCGTAGGCGTGGGTGAGCGAGTAGCCGAGTTCGCCTCCCTCGTGGATGGATCCGGGCGTCTCGGGGGCGACGTGGCTGGGCACCCCGCCGGGGAAGGAGAACTGCCGGAACAGCCGTTCCATCCCCTCCGCGTCACGGCTCACGTCGGGGTACGTCTCCGAGTAGGTGCCCTCCAGCCAGGAGTTGGCGAGGACGGCCGGGCCGCCGTGGCCCGGTCCCCAGACGCACAGAGCGTCCAGGCCGCGGGCCCTGATCACCCGGTTGAGGTGGGTGTGGACGAGGTTCAGCCCGGGTGAGGTGCCCCAGTGGCCGAGCAGCCGCGGCTTGATGTGCTCGGGACGCAGGGGTTCGGTGAGCAGCGGGTTGGCCAACAGGTAGATCTGACCGACGGCGAGGTAGTTGGCTGCCCGCCAGTGGGCGTCCAGGGCAGCCAGTTCCGTGTCGCTCAGAGCTTCCGCGGCGGCGGATGCGGTGGCGTCGTCCATGGGTGTGGGCTCCTGTCGGCGTCAGCTCGCGCGGTCGGGTGCTGCGCCGTGCCAGATCGTGGTGATGTTGCAGAACTCGCGGATGCCGTGGTCGGAGAGCTCCCTGCCGTAGCCGGAACGCTTGGCGCCGCCGAAGGGCAGTGCGGGGTGGGATGCGGTCATGCCGTTGAAGAAGACGCCACCCGCCTCGATGTCCCGCTCGAAGCGGCGCACATCGCTCGCGTCCCGGGTCCAGGCGTTGGAACTCAGGCCGAACGGGGTGTCGTTGGCGAGCGCGACGGCCTCCTCCGCGTCGGCCACCCGGTAGACGGTGGCCACCGGACCGAACGCCTCCTCGCGGTGGATGCGCATGTCCTCGGTCACATCGGCGAGGACGGTGGGCTCGTAGAACCAGCCGCGGTCCTGCCCCTTGGGGCGTCCGCCGCCGCACAGCGCGGTCGCGCCGCGCTCCAGCGCGTCGTCGACGAGTTCCTCCACGTCGGCGCGCCCCTGCTCGGTGGCGAGCGGTCCGACCTGCACGGACTCGTCCATCGGGTTGCCGACGGTGAGTTCGCGCATCCTGGAGGTGAAGCGTTCCACGAAGGCGTCGTAGACGTCGGTGTGCACGATGAAGCGCTTGGCGGCGATGCAGGACTGCCCGTTGTTCTGCACCCGGGCCGTCACGGCCGTGGCCGCGGCACGGTCGATGTCGGCGGACGGCATCACGATGAACGGGTCGCTGCCGCCGAGCTCCAGAACGGTCTTCTTCACCTCGTCGCCGGCGATGGCCGCCACCGATCGGCCGGCGGGCTCACTGCCGGTCAGGGTCGCCGCGGCCACCCGGCTGTCGCGCAGGATGTCCTCCACGGCGCCGGAACCGACCAGCAGGGTCTGGAAGCATCCCTCGGGGTAGCCCGCGCGGAGGAAGAGGTCCTCCATGTACAGGGCGGTCTGCGGGACGTTGGAGGCGTGCTTGAGCAGTCCGACGTTGCCGGCCATCAGAGCCGGGGCGGCGAACCGCATGACCTGCCAGAGCGGGAAGTTCCAGGGCATGACGGCGAGTACGACACCGAGCGGCCGGTAGCGGACGACGACCCGGGAGGCCCCGGAGTCCTGCACATCGGCGGCGTCGGGGTGCTCGTCGGCGAGGAGCTTCTCGGCGTGGGAGGCGTACCAGCGCATCGCCTTGGCACACTTCGCCGCCTCCGCACGGGCCGCCGCGATGGGTTTGCCCATCTCGGAGGTCATGGTGCGGGCGATCTCCTCCTCGTCGTCGCCCAGCAGATCGGCGGCTCGGTCCAGGAGCTGCGCGCGCCGGCCGAAGTCGGTGAGTCGGTGCTCGGCGAAAGCGCTCCTGGCGAGCGCGAGACGCCGTTCGATCTCATCGGCTCCGAGCGCGTCGAAGGTCCTGAGCGTCTCACCTGTGGCCGGGTCGACCGTGGCGATGGGCATGGGCACTGTCCTCCTCGAACTCGGTTCCTCGACACGTGCGCGCTCGGGCCGTCCGGTTGCCGCGGACAGCCTCCCGGCGGGTGTCGGTCAGCTGCCGCCACTCGACAGCCGCAGCTGTACGTCCTTCTCCTGGTCGCCCGCCGCCATGCCCTGCTCCTGCACGGTGAAGGCGGAGGCGAGGGTCTCCTGGATCCGGTCGACGGCCCAGTAGCCGCCCTGGATCTCGGCCTCGACGGGCTCGGACAGCTGTACGGGCCCGGAGGCCGTGTGCGTACCGGAGACGTCGAACGTCGCCGTCCACACGGTCGCGTGATCGCCCGAGACGTACTGGGGCGCGTCCCCGTCATCACGGTCGGACGCGTGCGACTGTCCCAGCGCCCGGAAGACCTTGTCGGCGTCCTCCTTGGCGCATCCGGTGATGCTCACCACGACAGGTGTGGTGCTCTGATCGGCATTGTTCACCGTGATTCCTCGCTCTCCGTGCGGTGTTCGCGGGGGCCCGCCGAGGGCCGACCGGGCAGGGGTTCGCCGGTCGAGGCGCGATGCCTTTGGCGGCGAACCCGAAGCGTGTGGGGCCCGGGGTGGCATGAGGCCGCCGGCGGTGGTGCGGCTGGTGCGGTACAGCGGGGTTCGGCAGTACGGCTTCGGCGCCGATGGCCGTTGGGAGCTGCCGGGTGGGGCACGGAGGGCGGACCGCCGTCCCTCGCGCCGGGTGGTGTCTGACGGCCATGCCGAGCTTGTGGTCCGGCGACCCGCGCCGACGGCTTGTCGGCGGTCGCGGTGTGCGCCGCAGCGCCCATGGCCGGTGAGCGCTCCTGGCGGGGCCGAGGTCGCGTGCCGGGCTCCGGGCGGCGCCGGTCGCCTGCCGCGAAGGGCCGGGCAGATGTGGCCCACGGGCACTGCCGCGGTGAGACGGTACGGACGGCGAGCGTCGCCGTGTCGGCAGCGCGGTCGGCGAACCCGACGGGCCGACGGTGCGGGCGGCGGCCCCCGCCGATTCGGCGACGACGGTACTCGCGGCGAGCACCGGAGCCGAAGAAAGCCGCCCCTGCCCACGCGACACCAGGTGCTTCGCCCCACTCGTGGCCGGCGGGCCCATGGGCCACCGGCCCCCACCACCCGTGCTCACCGACGACGTCAGCTCGATCACCGGCAGCCTGCCGACGAATCTCGCGGGGCCGCCGAAGTCGTCGACCGTCGCGGTCACCGCGAGGGAGAGGGCCGGCCGCACCGGGCCTGTGCCGGGCGAGCCGCCGAGGACGAGGAGTCCTGCGATGTCGCGCGCCGACCGGGCGGGAGCCTCGATCACGGCCCTGCTCCTGCCGAGCGGATCCGATCCCGTGTGCCGCCGGAACACGCCCCGGCTGCGGATCGGCTCGAACACGCCCATCGGATTCCTCTCGCTTTCCTCTTCCTCCGCTGCGGCTGTGGTGCGGGCCGGGAGGGGTGGCGCCCCTCCAGGCTCGCCCGTCTCGGCGCGGGGTGCGAGCCGGGTCAGCCGGATGGCTCGTCGGGAACGGGCTGCTCGGGGTGGACGGAGCCGCTGCGCGGCTCTCCGGTCCGGCCCGCCCCCGACTCGTCCGCGTCCGGCAGGCTCTGATCGGGCTTGTCGTCGTCCTTGCCGCTCCGGCCGCCCTCCCCGTCCTCGGTCTCGTCGGAAGAGGAGCGAGGGAGGTCCAGCGCGTCCTCACCGCCCAGGTCCTGCTGGTCGGGAGGGTCGCGGGGTACGGGCTGGTCGGGCTCGTGATCGCTCTGCACGGGATCCTCCTGCCGACGGTCCGTCATGGTCGTTCCTTTCTGCCGGGCCTGGCGGCCGGCCTGTCGCACGGTCGGCGGGCGGCGGCCTGCCGGACGGACGGTCCGCGTCGCCTGCTCGAAGCAGGCGGCGGCCGCGGTACAGCGATCACGCACCTCGCGTGCCCCTGGCGGCTCGATCCCCGCCCGGGCCGGTGGCGCCGACGGAAAGCGATCACGCACCTCGCGTGCCCCTGGCGGCTCGATCCCCGCCCGGGCCGGTGGCGCCGACGGAAGAGGGAGATCCGGGTCCTCGGTCACCCGGACCGCAGGCGCCACCTCTCCATCGTGTCCCCGCCGCCCGGACCGGGCGCGGGGTGTCGCGACGGACGGCGCATGTGCTCAACTCCTTCTCGTCCTCGGCACCTCGTTGCGCCCGCCGGGTACCCGGATGCCCACGGAATAACGGCCGAAGAAGAAAACGTTCACTGTGCACATACTTGGCTTGCCAGTGCACACCTCGGTTCGTCCGGCAGGGGCCGGGCGAACGCCGCTGTTCCCCCGCGCCTGGCGCAAGCCGCTGGACCCAGTCAGCCCCCGGAGGCCGCCCGCATGCCGCACACGACAACCGAAGAGCCGGTAGCGGCCGAGCCGGGCGGCGGACCGCCCGGCGCAGGGGGACGGGGCATCCGCGGCGTCGTTCCCGTCCTCGCGTTCGCCGGCATCACCGTCGCGGTCATGCAGACCCTGCTCGTGCCCGTCATCAAGGACCTGCCGGTCCTGCTGAGCACCACCCCGGCCAACGCGACCTGGGTGATGACGGCCACCCTGCTCGCCGGTGCGGTGTCGACCCCGATCATGGGACGGCTCGGTGACCTGTACGGCAAGCGACGGATGCTGCTCGCGAGCCTTGCCGTGATGGTTGTCGGCTCGCTGATCTGCGCTGTCACCGACGATCTGGTCACGATGATCGTCGGCCGCGCGCTCCAGGGCTTCGCCATGGGCGCGATACCGCTGGGGATCGGCATCATGCGCGACGAGTTGCCGCGGGAGCGCCTCGGTTCGGCGATGGCCCTGATGAGCTCGTCGATCGGCGTGGGCGGCGGTCTCGCCCTGCCTGCGGCCGCTCTCGTCGCCGAGCACACCGACTGGCACACGCTGTTCTTCGCCTCGGCGGGTCTCGGTCTGCTGTCGATGCTGCTCACCGTGGTGGTGGTGCCCGAGTCCTCGCTGCGCGCCAAGGGCGGCTTCGACCTGGTGGGGGCCCTCGGGCTGAGCGCGGGCCTGGTGTCCCTGCTGCTGCCGATCACCAAGGGCGGCGACTGGGGCTGGGGCTCCCCGACGACGCTGGGCCTGTTCGGCGTCGCGGTGGCCGTGCTGCTCACCTGGGGCGTGTGGGAGCTGCGCAGCTCCGCGCCGCTGGTGGATCTGCGGACCACCGCCCGTCGCGAGGTGCTGCTCACCAACCTGGCGTCGATCATGGTCGGCGTCGCGTTCTACGCCGTCTCGCTGGTCCTTCCCCAACTGCTCCAGCTGCCCGAGTCGACCGGCTACGGTCTGGGCCGCTCCATGGTGGTGGCCGGACTCTGCGTCGCGCCGCTGGGTCTGACGATGATGTTCGTCGCCCCGGTCTACGCACGGATCTCCGCCCGGCGCGGACCCAAGGCGACCCTGCTGATCGGCATGCTGGTCATCGCGATCGGATACGGCGCCGGCCTCGGCCTGATGAGTGCCGCCTGGCAGACCGTCGTCATCTCGGTCGTGCTCGGCGCCGGCATCGGTCTCGCGTACTCCTCCCTGCCCGCCCTGATCATCGGCGCGGTCGACCCGTCCGAGACGGGCGCGGCGAACGGCCTGAACACACTGATGCGGTCGATCGGCACGTCGGTGTCGAGTGCCGTGATCGGCATGGTGCTCGCGCACACCGCCGTCCCGATGGGCGAGGTGCTCGTGCCGAGCATGAACGGCTTCCGGATCTCGTTCCTGATCGCCACCGGCGCAGTGCTCGCCGGGCTGGTGCTGGCCGCGTTCCTGCCCTCGCAGAAGACGTCGGGGCGGCTCACCCTGCGCGCCCGCGGCGACGAGCCGGGCGCCGCTCCCGCGCTCGACGGCGAGGCCGCCGGTGATGCCGGGGCCGCGGGCGTACGGGGTGCTCAGAGGGCCACGCGCGGTGCCGCGGGCGGCTGAGGCCGCCGCCGTACCCAGGCGAGCAGGACGACCGAGGCGACGGCGGCCAGGGCGCACCAGGTGGAGACGAACTCCTCCCGCCACAGCAGGAGGCACACCGCCGCGCCCACCCCCGCCACGACGCCGAGCAGCCGCAGCGCCGTGTCCCGGGCGAGGAGCAGCGCTCCGACGGTCGCGATCAGATAGCCCGCGATGATGAGCGGCGAGCGCGGCAGATCGAGGAGATAGCCGACGGTGTGGCCGCGGATCTCGGCCGTGACCGTCCGCGTGGCCAGGCAGTAGGCGAGAACAGCGGCGGTCGCGAGGCCGGCCGCGAGGGGGACGACGAGCCGCTTGCGCACCTCGGCGGGCTCGGCGAGCAGGACTCCGATCGGTACCCACAGCGGTAGCAGGGGCAGAGCGATGGCGGCCCAGGCGTCGGTCGCCGCACCCGACCCTCCACCGCTGCGCCAGACGAGCGACTCGATGATCTGGTGCGCCCCGAGGAGGAGGGGCAGCGCGGCCAGCGGCAGATCACGGACCCTGCGGACCCGGGTCACGCAGACGACGCCGATCGCGGCGATGCCGGTGCCCGCCACCAGGTCCGCCGTCGCACTCCAGCACATGGGGTAGGTGGTACCCGAGAGGAACGGATTCGTACCCGCGGACCACGGAGCCCGTGGTAATTTCGGTATACCCGTTGTATGCAACCAAGTGGGGGTAGCCGTGGCGTCGGGCCGGGACAAGGCGTACGCGTATCTGAAGGACCATGTCCTCACCGATCCCGACATGCAGGGCACCTTCCTCTCGGAGCAGGACCTCGCCGACCGCATCGGGGTCTCCCGCACTCCCATCCGGGAGGCGCTGCTGCTGCTCGCCGCCGAGGACCTGGTGCGACTGGTGCCCAAGCGCGGCGCACAGGTCGTGCCGCTGACGGGCCGTGAGATCACCGAACTGATGGAACTGCGCGGGATCGTCGAGCGGTACGCGGCCGAGCAGCTCATCTCGCGCGGCGGCACTCCGATGCGGGAGCTGACCGACATCCTGGAGCGCCAGCGGACGCTGAGCACGCCCGACCAGGCCCGGGACTTCATCGCCGTCGACCATCTCTTCCACGCCACGATCGTCTCGGCGGTGGGCAACACGCTGCTGGACCGGCACTACGACGGGCTGCGCAGCCGGCAGATCCGGGCGGGCGTGGTGGCCCTGTTCAACCAGCACGGCCGCCAGGCCGCGGTGCTGGAGGAGCACCGGGCGATCCTCTCGGCGATCGCTTCCGGTGACGCCGAGGCGGCGTGCGCCGCGATCGACACCCACCTGGAGACGACGCTCAAGGTGCTCCTCGCGGGCTAGACCGTGCGTGCGGGGCCCGATCCCGAAGGTCCGGACCCCGCTCCCACCCGACCGGCGTCAGGCGCGCAGTCTGCGGTTGGCCAGGACCGGAATGGCCCGGCGTACCGCCGCGACCTCGTCGGGGTCGATGTCCGCCACCAGCAGACCCGGTCCCGCGTCGAGCCGCTGCCGTACGGTCCCGTCCGGGCCGACGACCGCGCTGTGGCCGATCCCGGTCGGCGCCTTCGAGGTCACCGTCCCGCCGGACGCCACCGGGTCCGCCTGGCCGACGGCCGCGACCCACAGGGTGGCGTCGAGCGCCCGGGCGCGGGTGAGCAGTTCCCACTGGTCACGCTTGCCGGGACCGGCTCCCCAGGACGCGGGCAGCAGGGTGAGCACGGCTCCGGCGTCGGCGTGCGCCCGGAACAGTTCGGGGAATCGGACGTCGTAGCAGGTGGCCAGTCCGACGCGGACGCCGTCGACGTCGATCGTGACCACCTCCGACCCGGCGGCGACGGTGTCGGACTCGGCGAAGCCGAAGGCGTCGTACAGATGGATCTTGTCGTAGGCCGCCTCGACGCCGGGGCCCGTGGCCAGCAGCGTGTTGGTCACCTTTCCGTCGGCGGCCGGGGTGAACATGCCGGCGACCACCACGAGTCCGGCCTCCTCGGCGATCCGCCGGACCTCGGTGGCCCACGGGCCGTCGAGCGGTTCGGCGACCGGGCCGAGGCGGGTTCCGAAGCAGGCCATCGCGGCCTCGGGGAAGACGACGGCACGTGCGCCGGCCTCCGCCGCGCGGTGAGCCTGTTCCCGCAGGACGGCGAGGTTCCGTGCCGGGTCGGGGCCGGTGGTGATCTGGCTCAGGGCGATGCGCATGGAGGTCCTTTCCGGAGTGCTGAGATCAGCCGGCGGTGGTCGTGGCCCGCGAGCCGATGGCCGGCTGCGTGTGCTCCACGGCCCTCGGCGTGTCCTCGTCGTCCGTGCCGTCGCGGCCGAGGAGGAGTCCGGTGACGGTCACGGCGGCGGTCACCGCGACGTACAGAGCCAGCGGGATCCAGCTGTCGTAGGCGTCGAGCAGCGCGGTGAACAGCAGGGGCGCCACGGCACCACCGATCACGCCGGCCAGGGTGTACGCGAGCGAGGAGCCGGTGTAGCGGAGCCGGGGGGTGAACTGCTCGGCGATGAAGGCCGCCTGCGGACCGTACATCAGCGAGTGGAGCGCGAGCGCGACGACCACTCCGACCACGAGCAGCGGCCAGCTGCCGCCGCCGATCATGGGGAAGAAGAGGAACGGCCAGACACCGGCGGCCGCGGCGGACACTCCGTACACCAGACGGCGGTTGACGCGGTCCGAGAGCGCTCCGGCGAGCGGGATCAGGGCGACCTGGAGCGAGGAGCCGATGAGGACGGCCGCGAGGGCGGAGCCGCGGGACATGCCGAGTTCGCCGGTCGCGTAGGTCAGCACGAAGACGGTGAACAGCGCGTAGAGCACATCGGGGGCGACGCGGCTGAGGATCGCCGCGGCCAGGGCGCGGGGATGGGTCGCGAAGACCTCCTTGATGGGCGCCTCCGGGCGGGTCTGCTCGGCCTCCATCGCCTTGAAGACCGGCGTCTCCTCCAGCTTGGCCCGGATCCACAGACCGAAGCCGACCAGCACTCCGGAGAGCAGGAACGCCACGCGCCAGCCCCAGGACAGGAACTGGTCCTCGGTGAGCAGCACGCCGAGGGCGGCGAGCACACCGTTGGCCAGCAGGTTTCCGGCGGGCGGGCCGATCTGGGCGGCCGAGGCGTAGAACCCGCGCTTGCGCGGATCGCCGAACTCGCTGGACAGCAGTACGGCGCCGCCCCACTCACCGCCGACACCGACACCCTGGGCGAAGCGCAGCAGCACCAGCACGATCGGGGCCGTCACGCCGATCGTGGCGTACGTCGGCAGGAGACCGATCAGCAGGGTCGCGGCGCCGATCAGGACGAGGGTGGCGATCAGGACCTTCTTGCGGCCGATCACGTCTCCGAGCCGGCCGAAGACGAAGCCGCCGAGCGGACGGGAGACATAGCCGACCGCGTAGGTGGAGAAGGCCAGCAGCGTTCCGGTCGTGGGGTCACCCGACGGGAAGAAGAGGTCGCCGAAGACCAGGGCCGCCGCCGCGGAGTAGATGGCGAAGTCGTACCACTCCAGGGCGGTACCGGTGAGGCTGGCGAAGAAGGCGCGGCGGACCGCCGACCCGCCGCCCCGGGGCTTGTCGATGCTGGTGCTGGTGCGCTTCACGGTTTCCGTCCTTGTGCGAGGGCGTGATGTCGACCTTCCGGCATACTTCTTGTATACAGGTCGTATGCGCAACCCCCTGGCGCACATTCATCCGCTTCGCTTCCCCCGGTATGGAGAGATCATGGCCCTGCTGAGCTTCGAACTTCCCGACGGATCGACCCGGGAGGTCGACGTCGTCCAGGTGCTCAACGCCGGATACGCCGGCCGCAGCCAGGACGATGTGGCGGCCCATGTGGCCGAGCTCGCCGAGCTGGGCGTGCCCGCCCCCTCGACGACCCCGGCGCTGTACCCGGTCTCCCCCTACCTGGCCCAGCAGACGGGACAGGTGGGCGCGCAGCACGGACGCACCTCCGGTGAGGCGGAGTGGGCTCTCGTCGTCGACCGTGACGGTGAGCTGCTGCTGACCGCCGCCTGCGACCACACCGACCGCGAGCTGGAGGTGCACGGCGTGGCCTGGAGCAAGAACGCGGGCCCCGATGTCCTCGCCCGGCGTGCCTGGCGGCTGGCCGATGTCGAGGACCGGCTCGACACGCTGACCCTGCGTGCCTGGGTGACCCACGACGGCGACGAGCTCCTCATCCAGAACGGCACGCTGGCGGAGCTGCTGACGCCGGCCTACTGGGCGGACGTGCTGCGCGGGCGCGGCGATCTGATTCCGGGCACGGTGCTGATCTCGGGCACGATCCCGATGCGCGACGGCGTGGACCAGTTCGCCGGCCGCTGGCGCGTGGAGCTGGGTGACCCGGCCACCGGCGATGTCATCGACCTCGCGTACGACGTGGTGCCGCTGCCGGTGCCGATCGGCTGAGCGGCCGTACGGGAGGGCGACGGGTCCGAGCGTGGGGCGGGAGGCTCCGGGCGACGGACCCCGGCGGCAGGGCAGCGTCCCCGACGGGCCCGTCAGGCAGGCTCGCCCTTCGGGGGCTCGTGCAGCCCGAAGGGCGATCCCTGATCGTCGTGGCAGAACGTGAACCGGCCGAAGCGGGCCACCGTCTCCTCGTCCCCGCCGACGTCGAAGTCGTCGACGGTGCCCCCGAGTTCGGCGACCCGCGCCAGAGCGGTCCGCATGTCGTCGACGCGGAAGAAGAGGTACGGACCGGCGCCGGGGTCACTGCCGTGCACACCGCCCGGGACGTCCGGGGTGCGGATGGCGTAGCCGCCGCCCTCCGTCGTGCCCTCCTCGAAGGACCAGCCGAAGAGTCCGCCGTAGAACGCACGGGCCTGGGCGGGGTCGCCGACACCCAGTTCGAAGAAGGAGATCTCACCGGTCATAGCGGGCTTCCGCCTTCCTGTGACTGTGCTGTCCACGCTACGGCCGCCGCCGGACCCGCGCACCCGGCTGTCCCCCGGTCCGCGGCGCGTCGTACTCCTCCCCGGCTCGGCCGCCGACCCGACACGAGGCGCACGCGGCACGGACGTTCCCGCACGTCGAACGGCCCGCGGAAATAGGGCATCGCCCGGGAAGGATCAAGAGCGACCGGGAGAGTGCAAGGTCACAGCCTTCTCCTCTGCTGCACAGTTGTGTGCTTGACCTAGCATCTGAGCATGACGGTCCTCCCCGATGACGGGTTCTCACTGGCCGCCGAATTCCCGGATGCCACCCACGAGCAGTGGCAGCAACTGGTCGCCGGCGTGCTGCGCAAGGCAGGCAAGGACACCGCGGACACGGCGGCAGAGGACGCGCTGTCCACAGCCATCGAGGACGGGATCTCCACCCGTCCTCTGTACACCGCGGGCGACGGCGCGTACGACAGCGCCGGCCTTCCCGGATTCGCCCCCTTCACCCGGGGCGGCAGGCCCGAGGGCGGCGCGGTGTCCGGCTGGGACGTGCGCCAGCGGCACGACCGCCCTGATCCGGAGCGTACGAACGAGGCCGTCCTGGCGGACCTGGAGAACGGGGTCACCTCCCTCTGGCTCACCGTCGGGCCGGCCGGTGTCCCGGTCTCGGGCATGGCGACGGCCCTGAAGGACGTCTACCTCGACCTCGCTCCCGTCGTACTCGACGCCGGTGGCGAATTCGACGCGGCGGCACGGGAGTTGCTGCGCATCCACGAGGAGCGCGGACTCGCTCCCGAGGCCGCGCTGGGCAACCTCGGCGCCGACCCCCTGGGGCATGCCGCGCGCACCGGTGCGTACGACGACCTCGCCGGGCACACCGCCGCGGCCGTCGAACTCGCCCGGCTGTGCCACACGACCCGGCCGGGGCTGCGCGCCCTGACCGTCGACGCGCTGCCGTACCACGGGGCCGGCGCGTCCGCCGCGCAGGAACTCGGCTGCTCGCTGGCGACCGGTGTCGCCCTGCTGCGTGACCTCACCGCCGCCGGGCTCTCCGTCGAAGCCGCCTGCGGCCAGCTGGAGTTCCGGTACGCGGCCACCGCCGACCAGTTCCTCACCGTCGCCAAGCTCCGCGCGGCGCGCCGGGTGTGGGCGCGCGTCGCCGAGGCGTGCGGTGCCGGTTCCGCGGGTGCACAGCGCCAGCACGCGGTGACGTCGCCGGTGATGATGACCCGGCGGGACCCGTGGGTGAACATGCTGCGCACCACGGTCGCCTCGCTCGCCGCGGGGGTCGGCGGCGCCGACGCGGTGACCGTGCTCCCCTTCGACCACGCGCTCGGCCTCCCCGACGCGTTCGCCCGCCGTATCGCGCGCAACACCTCGACCATCCTCGTCGAGGAGTCGCACGTGGGCCGCGTGATCGACCCGGCGGGCGGCTCCTGGTACGTGGAGCAGCTCACCGACGAGGTCGCGCAGGCCGCCTGGGCCTGGTTCCAGGAGATCGAGCGGGCCGGCGGGCTGCCCGCCGCACTGCGCTCCGGCCTGGTGGCCGAACGCATCGGCGCGACCTGGGAGAGCCGCAGCGCCTCGCTGGCCAAGCGGCGCGAACCGGTCACGGGCGTCAGCGAGTTCCCCCTGCTCGCCCAGGCACCGGTGGAGCGCGACCCGGCGCCCGCCGCGCCCTCCGGCGGACTTCCCACCGTGCGCCGCGACGAGGCGTTCGAGGCGCTGCGGGCCCGCTCGGACGCGCATCTGGCCGCCACCGGCGCCCGGCCGCGTGTCTTCGTCGCGGCCATCGGCCCGGCGGCCGCCCACACCGCGCGGGTGAGCTTCGCCGCCAACCTCTTCCAGGCGGGCGGCATCGAACCGGTCCACGACCCGGTCTCGGTCGACGCGGCCACGGCCGCCGGGGCGTTCGCCGCCGGCGGTGCGCAGATCGCCTGCGTCTGCTCCAGCGACAGCCTCTACGCCGAGCACGCGGTGCCGGTGGCCGAGGCGCTCAAGGCTGCCGGCGCGCGGCTTGTCCTTCTCGCCGGACGTCCCGGCGACCAGCGTGAGACGTACGAACGGGCCGGGGTCGACGAGTTCGTCGTCGCGGGCGGCGACGCGATCACCGTCCTCACCTCCGTCCTCGACCGGATCGGAGTGGCGTGATGCGGATCCCGGACTTCACGGAGATCGAACTCGGGGCCGGCGGCACGTCGCAGGTCTCCGAGGACCAGTGGCGTACGGCGGTCAAGGAGTCGACCGGCAAGGGCGACACCGACCTGGTGTGGGACACCCCCGAGGGCATTCCCGTCAAGCCGCTCTACACCGGCGGGGATCTGGCGGGGCTGGACTTCCTCGGCACCTACCCGGGCGTCGCGCCGTATCTGCGCGGCCCGTACCCGACGATGTACGTCAACCAGCCGTGGACGATCCGTCAGTACGCCGGGTTCTCCACCGCGGAGGAGTCCAACGCCTTCTACCGGCGCAATCTCGCCGCCGGGCAGAAGGGTCTGTCGGTCGCCTTCGACCTGCCGACCCACCGCGGTTACGACAGCGACCACCCACGGGTGACGGGCGACGTCGGCATGGCCGGTGTGGCCATCGACTCGATCTACGACATGCGCCAGCTGTTCGACGGCATCCCGCTGGACAGGATGAGCGTGTCGATGACCATGAACGGTGCCGTGCTGCCCGTTCTGGCGCTCTACATCGTGGCCGCCGAGGAACAGGGCGTACCGCCCGAGAAGCTGGCCGGGACCATTCAGAACGACATCCTCAAGGAGTTCATGGTCCGCAACACCTACATCTATCCGCCCGGGCCCTCGATGCGGATCATCTCGGACATCTTCGCGTACACCTCGCAGAAGATGCCGCGGTACAACTCCATCTCGATCTCGGGCTATCACATCCAGGAAGCCGGGGCCACGGCCGACCTGGAGCTGGCGTACACCCTCGCCGACGGCATGGAGTACCTGCGCGCGGGTATCGGCGCCGGTCTCGACGTGGACGCCTTCGCACCCCGGCTGTCGTTCTTCTGGGCGATCGGCATGAACTTCTTCATGGAGGTCGCCAAACTGCGGGCGGCGCGCCTGCTGTGGGCGAAGCTGGTCAAGACGTTCGACCCGAAGAACGCCAAGTCGCTGTCGCTGCGCACCCATTGCCAGACCTCGGGCTGGTCGCTGACGGCGCAGGACGTCTTCAACAACGTCACGCGTACCTGTGTCGAGGCCATGGCGGCCACCCAGGGACACACGCAGTCGCTGCACACCAACGCGCTCGACGAGGCGCTGGCGCTGCCGACCGACTTCTCCGCGCGCATCGCCCGCAACACCCAGCTCCTGCTCCAGCAGGAGTCCGGGACCTGCCGGGTCATCGACCCCTGGGGCGGCAGCGCGTACGTCGAGAAGCTCACGCACGACCTCGCCCGGCGGGCCTGGCAGCACATCGAGGAGGTCGAGGCGGCCGGCGGCATGGCGCAGGCCATCGACGCGGGCATCCCCAAGCTGCGCGTCGAGGAAGCGGCCGCCCGTACACAGGCCCGTATCGACTCGGGACGCCAGCCGGTCATCGGCGTCAACAAGTACCGCGTCGAGACCGACGAGGAGATCGACGTCCTCAAGGTCGACAACTCCTCGGTGCGCACCCAGCAGGTGGAGAAACTGCGGCGGCTGCGCGCGGAGCGCGACGAGGGCGCCTGCCAGGACGCGCTGCGGGCGCTCACCGCGGCCGCCGAGTCCGGTCCGGGCGCGGGCCTGGAGGGCAATCTGCTGGCCCTGGCGGTCGACGCGGCGCGTGCCATGGCGACCGTCGGCGAGATCTCCGACGCCCTGGAGAAGGTCTACGGGCGCCACTCGGGACAGATCCGTACGATCTCCGGTGTGTACCGAAACGAGGCCGGGACGTCACCGGCGGTGGAGCGGACCCGGACGCTGGTCGAGGAGTTCGAGGAGGCCGAGGGCCGTCGCCCGCGCATCCTGGTGGCCAAGATGGGCCAGGACGGGCACGACCGCGGCCAGAAGGTGATCGCGACGGCCTTCGCCGACCTCGGCTTCGACGTGGACGTGGGCCCGCTGTTCCAGACGCCGGCCGAGGTCGCGCGCCAGGCGGTGGAGGCGGACGTCCACATCGTCGGTGTCTCCTCGCTCGCCGCGGGGCATCTGACGCTGGTGCCCGCGCTGCGGGAGGAACTGGCCGCGGAGGGCCGCGAGGACATCATGATCGTGGTGGGCGGGGTGATCCCTCCCCAGGACGTCCCGACCCTGCTGGAGGCGGGCGCGGCAGCCGTGTTCCCGCCCGGCACGGTGATCCCCGACGCCGCGCAGGACCTGGTGAAGACGCTGGGCGCCGCGCTCGGCCACGAGTTGTGAGCTCATGCCACCGACGATCGACATCGACAGTTACGTCAAGGGCGTACGTGAGGGGTCGCGCGCGTACATCGCGCGCGCCGTCACGCTCGTGGAGTCCACCCGCGCCGATCACCGGACGCTGGCGCAGCAACTGCTCACCGAGCTGCTGCCGTACGCCGGTTCGGCCCGGCGGGTGGGGATCAGCGGGGTGCCCGGGGTCGGCAAGTCCACCTTCATCGACGCGCTCGGCACGCTGCTGACCGGGCTGGGCCACCGGGTCGCGGTCCTCGCCGTCGACCCGTCGTCCAGCCGTACCGGCGGCTCCATCCTCGGCGACAAGACGCGGATGGAGCGCCTGTCGACGGACCCTGCGGCGTTCGTACGTCCCTCCCCCACGTCGGGCACGCTCGGCGGTGTCGCCAAGGCGACGCGCGAGACCATGATCGTGATGGAGGCGGCGGGCTACGACGTGGTGCTGGTCGAGACGGTCGGCGTGGGCCAGTCGGAGACGGCCGTGGCCAACATGGTGGACACCTTCCTGCTGCTCACCCTGGCGCGCACCGGCGACCAGCTCCAGGGCATCAAGAAGGGTGTGCTGGAGCTGGCCGACGTGATCACGGTGAACAAGGCCGACGGACCGCACGAGCGGGACGCCCGCTCCGCGGCACGTGAACTCGCGGGCGCGCTGCGACTGATGCACCCCGCCGACGCGGCGTGGACTCCCCCGGTGCTGTCCTGCAGTGCGCGCGAGGGCACGGGCCTGGACACGGTGTGGGAGCGGATCGAGCAGCACCGCTCGCTGCTGGACTCCACGGGGCGCCTCGCGGCGAAGCGCCGTTCCCAGCAGATCGACTGGGCATGGACGATGGTCCACGACGGCCTGCGCGACCGCCTGCGCGCGCATCCCGAGGTACGGGCACTCGCGCCCGATCTCGAACAGCAGGTCCGGGAAGGGCAGCTGACGGCGACGCTGGCGGCGGAACGCATTCTGGACGCGTTCTGGAAGCCGCAGGCGTAGGGCTCCCCGGCGCGCGCCGGGCCGCAGTCGCTTGCACGCGGCAAGCGGGGGTCGCGGACGGCGGGCCGGGGGTATTCGCGGGGCGGGGAGGCGGTTGGTCCCGTGCGCCGGGCCCGGAGCGGTGGTCGACCGAGGGCGGGTGCGGTGATCCCGGTCGCCGAGCCGGTGCGGCCGTCTCGACCGCCGGGCCCAGTGGTGTCCGGTCGCCGTGAGGTGGTCGTGGGCGCGAGCATGGGCGCCGCCGAGCGTCAGCCCGGAACAGTGGTCCCAGGCACGGCTCCCGGTTGTGGTCCCCGCACGCGCGGTGGACGTGGCCACGGGCGGCGGCGCGGAGAGGCGGTCGTGGGCGGGCACGAGCCCGCAACACCTGTCCCGGGCGCCGACCCGGAGCGTTGCCCTCGGACGGCGGAGCGACAGCGGCGGCGGGCACCTGCCCATGGTGGCCGCGGGCGCGAGCCGCAGCATTGGTGTCGAGCGTCAGCCCGGAACAGGGGTCCCAGGCAGGGCCTCCCGGTTGTGGTCCCCGCGCCCGCGGTGGTCGCGGGAACCACAACCGGGGCGTCGGTCCCGGGCGCCGGCCGGGAGAGGCAGTCGCGGGCGGGCACGAGCGCGCAGCGCCGGTCTCGGGCGCGAGCCCTGGGCGGTTCCCGGTGCGGCCTCGGAGCAGTGGTCCCCGTACAGAGCCGAGGACTTGTGTCGCGCGCGGGCTCAGAACGGCGTCGTCCGGCGCGGGCGCCCGCCCACCGCGGGAGCGGCGAGCACCGGCGGATGCGGTGGCCCCGAGCGCGAGCCCGCAGCACCGGCCGCGGGCGCGAGCCCGCGCGGCGACCCCGGCACGCGGCCGGAAGAGTGGTCCCGGAGCCCAAGCCGGAGTCGCGGGCGCGTGCCGGCGCGGTGGCCCCGGCACGCGGCCGGAAGAGTGGTCCCGGGCGCCGGCCCGCAGAGGCGGTCGCGGGCGGGCGGGCACGAGCCCGCAGCACCTGTCCCGGGCGCGGGCGCCGGCCCGGCGGTCTCGGGCACGCGGCAACAGCGCCGCGCGGCGGAAGGCTCACGCCCCCCTCCGCCTCACCTCACCGACCCGACGCCTTCGCGCCGCCCGTCTCCCCGACCTTGATTCCCGAGCCGACCACCCGCGCCGTGATGCCCTCCTTCTCCACCCTGATGTCCTGAAGTCGCAACTCACGCAGCGACGAGGGCAGTTCGAAGGACAGAGAGAGCCGTTCCGACAGCTCCGGGGGCCTCAGCGCGAGCAGGCCCTTGATCAGGGCGGGGTCGATGCCGACCTTTTCCAGGAGTTCCGGGTGGGCGACCACCACGTCGACGAGGTTGACCTTCATCAACTGCTCGGCGAATTTCGGGGCGCCCGTCAGCCGGTTCAGTTCCTTCTCGCTCGCCAGCGCCCGGCGCACCTGCGCGTCGCTGACGCCGAGTCGTTCGACGATCGCCGGCACGGAGAGCAGCGCCTTGGCGCGGGCGGCCTCGCGGCTGATGAGGTCGGCCGTCTCGCGGTGCAGCCGCAGGCCGGAGTGTTCGGGGTCCTTGCCCGGCCGGTAGACGGCGACGCCCGGGATGTCGAGCTGCATGCCGTCGATGGTGGTGGTGAGGGCGCGGCCGTTGTCGCGGGTGAGACGGGCATGCGCCCGGACGCTCAGATCCTGTCCGGCGACGGCGAGTTCACCGTTGACCCGGACGGCGTCGTCGCCGCTGCCGGTGAACGTCAGCTGGGAGGCACCGAGTTCGCGATTGAGATCGTCGAAGGAGAGCAGGACCTCGCCGTCGAGACGGCCGATGACCGCACCCTGGATCGAGGTGGGAGCGTCGCCGACGATGCGGACGTCTCGCACGCTGGCCCGTACCTCGGCCAGCGAGACACGGTCCGCCGAGACGTCCGGGACGGTGACGTCGACACGGTCGACGCGGTCGCCGAGCACCTGGGTGAGGAACGGGAAGCCGTGGATGTCCACGTCCGGCCGGGTGGCGAGACCGAGCGATTTCTGTAGCTTGTCGGCGGCCTTGCTCTGCGCGTACGACTCGGCGAGCCGGTCGGCGAGCAGCAGACAGACGGCGAACAGACCCGTGACCAGGACCAGCTTCACCAGGGCGGGCAGCGCTGCGAAGCGGCTCCTGCCGCGGTGGTTGGGCGGCTGCCAGTCGTCCTCGTCGTCCGTGTCGGACCGCAGTCCGAGCTCCAGCGGATCCCTCGGAACGTAGTCGGTGTAGTCGGGCTCCGGATCTGCCAGTTGAGCGAGTTCCTCGTACGGATTTCGCGAATGCGTCGATATGCGTGTGGGGGGTCGCATCGGCTCATCCCACCATGCGGGCCACCCTCGAACGCAAGTCCGGCCGCCCTTACGTAGGGGTTTGAGACAAAGATCGGCGCTGCGGCGGCGCCCGGACCTCCCACGACACCAATAATCTGTGTCCATGGTCACGTCGCACGTTCTCACATGGGAAGTCACCCAGAGCCGCGGATACGAGACGGCGTGGGTGGATCTCGGGCATGCGGATCTGCGGGCGCGGGGCCGCGCCGTCGGCATGGTGCCCGAGCCGTACTGGGTCTCCTACGAGCTGGAGACCGACGCGGGCTTCGTGACCCGCGAGCTGCGGGTGACGGTCGAGTCGGCCGACGGGGTGCGCGCGCTGCGGCTGCGACGGGACGGCGGCGGCGCGTGGCAGGCGAACGGAGAGCCGCTGCCCGGGCTCGACGGCGCGCTCGACTGTGATCTGGCGCTGTGTCCGCTCACCAACACGATGCCGGTGCTGCGCCATGGACTGCACACCTCCGCGGGTGAGCAGAGCCTGGTGATGGCGTGGGTGTCGGTGCCCGATCTCACCGTGCACGCCTCCCCGCAGACCTACACGCACCTCGGCCCCGCGGAGCACGGCGCGCGCGTCCGGTTCGTCTCGGAGGACTTCCGCCGCGACGTGGAGTTCGACGCGGACGGATTCGTCGTGGACTATCCCGGACTGGCGCGCCGCACGAGCGCGCGTCACAGCGACCGCAGCACCCACGACCAGGTGTAGGTGCCGGCCCCCACGAGATACGGCGGCAGGGTGTCGGGCCCGCAGGAGGCGGTGCCGAGTCCGCGGTGGGCCGCGTCGATGCGGACCACGGGGCACGGGCGTGGCACGAGCTCGTCGTGGTGGGCGGCTTGGGCGAGATCCTGGTCCCGGTAGCGCCCCACTCCCACCTGCCGTGGGCTGTCCAGCCGGACCGCGAGGCCCGGTCCGCCGTCCGCGGGCCGCAGGGCGAAGCCGCGGACGCCATGGCGGCCGCCGCTCTCCTGGGGCCGCAGATACGGGGTGAACAGCGCGTCGATGTCCGCTCCGTACCACCCGACGGGAGCCGCGCGGCGGTCGGGGTAGGACTCCCAGGGGCCCTGCCCGTACCACTCGATCCGGTCCAGCCCGGCGACCGTCTCGAAGACCGAGCCGACGCGGGCGACATCCGAGAGGCCGTCCGGCAGCACCGCCCTCTCCTCGATGAGCAGTCCGTCCGGGACCGGCGTGAGGATCTGCTCGTG
This sequence comes from Streptomyces sp. NPDC058685, assembly GCF_042714725.1. Classification (NCBI taxonomy): domain Bacteria; kingdom Bacillati; phylum Actinomycetota; class Actinomycetes; order Kitasatosporales; family Streptomycetaceae; genus Streptomyces; species Streptomyces sp. NPDC058685. The sequence goes on along the minus strand of NZ_JBHXSL010000044.1, from coordinate 32,444 downwards.
CACGACGGTCCCGGCGCCGGTGTCGTACGCCGAGCGCACCGACACCTTGGCGCCCTCACGGCTCACCGACAGCGGCTTGCGGACCGGGGCGTCCAGGCCGAGTTCGCGCCACAGGTCCGCGGCTCCGCCGAGCAGATCGTTGTCGGTCGGCGCACGCCACAGGTTCAGAACGGGCGGCGCGGTGAGCAACGGGTGCAGAAGAAGTCCGTCGTCGTCGACCTCGGCACGACCAGGGGCTGGGGTGGTGTCGAACGGTACGGTCCCGCGCTCGCGCAGCCGGATCTGCGGTGTGCAGATCTCGGTGCCGCGCGCCGCCCAGGGTTCGTCTTCTGCCGTGGTGACCCGCAGCGTCAGCCAGGTCTCCCCGCCGTCGGCGGGCAGCGCGGTCGTCAGTTCGGCCGGCACGGGGAGTTCGGCACAGCCGCCGGGCGGCAGGGCCGGCAGCGCCGCCGGGGCGGTGGTCTCTCCCCCGTCCTCGCAGGACAGCAGCCACTCGCCCGTCAGCCACGACAGGTCCCTGAAGTGCTGGTGGTTGTGGACGGTGACCGTCCGGCCGTCGTACGACAGCCTTACGGGCGCGGCCAGTTCGCGGTGCTCGTACATCGCCGGCTTCGGCGTGCGGTCGGGGAAGAGCAGCCCGTCCGCGCAGAACGCGCCGTCGTTCGGAGTGTCACCGAAGTCGCCGCCGTACGCCCAGCGGTGGCCCTCCCCCGCCACGCCGTCCGCGTAGGCGCCGGCCCCGGCCCGTCCGGCGGGCCGGCCGTCGGACAGCCGCTGGAGGATGCCGTGGTCCCACAGCTCCCAGATGAAGCCGCCCTGGAGACCGGGCGTGGACTCGATGGCGGCCCAGTGGTCGGCGAGAGTGCCGTTGCTGTTGCCCATGGCGTGCGAGTACTCGCAGAGGATCAGCGGCTTGGTCTGGGTGCCGGAGCGCGCGTGCGCGACGATCTCGTCGAGGGAGGCGTACATGGGGCAGACGATGTCGCTCGCGATCCGCGTCGACGACCAGTCCGTCTTCGCGGCACCCTCGTACTGGAGGGGGCGCGTCGGGTCATGGCGGCGCAGCCAGCCGGCGGCGGCGTCGTGGTTCGCGCCGTAGTCGCTCTCGTTGCCGAGCGACCAGACGACGACACTCGGGTGGTTCCTGTCGCGCAGCACCATGCGGGAGACGCGGTCGACGAAGGCGGGCAGATAGCGCGGGTCGTCGGCGATCTCGTGGGCGTGATCGTGGCTCTCGATGTCGGCCTCGTCCACGACGTACAGGCCGAGTTCGTCGGCGAGGTCGAGCAGCGCGGGGTCGTTCGGGTAGTGGGAGGTGCGCACGGCGTTGAAGCCGAAGCGCTTCACCGTCGCCAGGTCGGCGCGCATCTCCTCCACGGTGAGGGTGCGGCCGGTGAGCGGATGGAAGTCGTGCCGGTTGACTCCGCGGATGAACACGCGCTCGCCGTTGACGAGCAGGTCCCGGCCGCGGATCTCGATGTCACGGAAGCCGATGCGGTGCCGCGAGCGGTCGGCGACGGTGCCGTCGGCCCGGTGGAGCCGCACGGTCAGCCGGTGGAGCGCGGGTGTCTCGGCCGACCACGGCCGTACGCCGGTGACCGTGGCGCTCAGCCGGGCCTCTCCGAGGAACTCCGAGACGCGCTCGTCGTCCCGCATCGCCGCGTCGAAGGCGGTGTCCTGGGCGAGTTCGCCCCAGCCCTCCAGCTCGCCGCTGACGAACCAGCCCGGCGGGAGCGCTCCGCCGGCCAGGCGCACCTTGCAGTCGATCCGCAGCGCACCGTCGCGGCCGGCCCGTACGGCGACATCGGCGAGGTGCAGCGGATCGGTGGCGTAGAGCAGGACGGATCGGGTGATGCCGCCGTGCCACCACTGGTCCTGGTCCTCGATGTGGGAGCTGTCGGACCACTTCACGACGGTGAGGCGCAGGGTGCTGCGCTCTCCGGGACGCACCACGTCGGTGAGGTCGAACTCGCTCGCCAGATGGGAGTCCTTGCCGATGCCGACGGCCTGCCCGTCGACCTCGACGATCAGCACGCTCTCGGCGGCGCCGACCTGGAGGACGATCCTGCGGCCCGCCCAGTCGGCGGGAATGTCGATGTCGCGCTCGTGGACACCGGTGGGGTCGGCCGCGGGCGATGCGGGCGGATGGTGCGGCCAGGGCATCGTCACATTGGTGTAGTGGGGCAGATCGGGCGCCCCCGCGTCCTGCATGGTCCAGACGCCGGGCACCTCCAGGGACGACCAGTGGTCGGCGAGCGGGGCGTCGGGCGCGGGCAGCAACTGGAAGCGCCAGATGCCGTCGAGGCAGATGCTGCCGGGGCGGCGGTCCACGGCGTGCATCGGCAGCCGGCGCCAGGAGGTGATCTCGGGCGATTCCCACGGACGGAGCGGCAGCATCAGCGGATGGCTCCCTTGGCCAGGTCGGCGATCATCTGTCGGGCACCGATCAGGAAGATGATGAGCAGCGGGATCAGCGCGAGGACCGCACCGGCCATGACCATGCCGTAGTCGGTGTTGCCGTGCACGCTGTTGAGCTGGGACAGGGCGACCTGGAGGGTCACGTTGTCGGGATTGATGAGGGAGATCAGCGGCCACGCGTAGTCGTTCCACTGTGACATGAAGGTGAAGATGCCGAGGAAGGCGAGTCCGGGCCGCACCACCGGCAGTGCCACGTGCCAGTACTGGCGCAGGAATCCGCAGCCGTCGAGCCGGGAGGCGTCCATCAGTTCGTCGTGGATCGCTCCCCTCATGTACTGGCGCATCCAGAAGATCCCGAAGGCGTTGGCCGCGGCGGGGACGACGAGTGCGGTCAGGGACCCGATCCAGCCCAGCTTCGCCATGATGACGAACTGCGGGATGGCCTGGAGCTGGGCCGGCACCATGAAGATGCCCATCATCAGCACGAACAGCACCCGGCGGCCGGGGAAGGCGAACTTCGCGAAGACGAAGGCTGCCAGCGAGTCGAAGAACAGCACGAGCACGGTCACGGACCCGGCGACGATCAGCGAGTTGAGCATCGAGCCGAAGAAGTCGATGTTGTCGAAGAGGTTGCGGACGTTCTCGCCGAAGTGCGAACCGGGCAGCAGTTTCGGCGGGTACTGGAAGATCTCGCTGGACGTGTGCGTCGACATGACGATCGCCCAGTAGAACGGCAGCAGCGAGAGGATCACGCCGATGAGGAGCGATCCGTGGAGGGCGACTCCCGGGGCACGGGCGCCCTTGACGGCCTTGTCACGGTGCACGGCGGGCCCCTCCTACTTTTCCCTGCGCGCGACCAGGCGCCAGTTGACGATCGAGAAGATGACGACGACGAGGAAGATGCCCCAGGCGACGGCGGCCCCGTAGCCGAAGTCGTTGTTGTCGAAGCTCTGCTGGAAGAAGTAGAGGACCATCGTCTGGCCCGCGTTGTCGGGACCGCCCGCGAACGTCGAGGTGTTGGACGTCGTGGACAGCAGCACCTGCGGCTCGGAGAAGGACTGGAGCCCGGTGATGGTGGAGACGACGAGGGTGAAGAGGATGACGGGGCGCATCAGCGGGACGGTGATCCGGAAGAAGGTCTGCACGGGGTTCGCGCCGTCGACCCGGGCCGCCTCGTACAGCTCGCCGGGGATGGTCTGCAGGCCCGCGAGGAAGATGATCGCGTTGTAGCCGACCCACTGCCAGCTCATCAGGGCGGCGATGGAGACCTTGATGCTCCACGGTGTCTGGAGCCAGGCGACCGGGTCCAGGCCCAGTCCCTGGAGTACGGCGTTGACGAGACCGAAGTTGGTGGAGAAGACCGAGCCGAAGACGATGGCGACGGCCACGACGGAGGTGACGTTCGGCACGAAGAAGGCGAAGCGGTAGAAACTCGTCAGCCGCTTCGCGGAGTTGATCATCACCGCGACGAGCAGCGCCAGGAAGAGCATGGGGAAGGTCGCCATCGCCCAGATCACGAGGGTGTTGCCCAGCGCGTTCCAGAACTGTGTGTCGGAGAGCAGATAGCGGTACTGGGCGAGGCCGGCGAACTCCATGGAGCCGAGGCCGTCCCAGCGGTGGAACGAGAGGTACAGCGAGAAGCCGACGGGGATCAGGCCGAACGCCAGGAAGATCAGGTAGAACGGCGATATCGCGGCGTACAGCCGCCAGTGCCGGAGCACCGAGCGGGCCTTGGAGCGCGGCGGCCGCTCGGGCGGGGCGGGCCGGTTCGCGGTCGCCCGGTCGAGGGCGGGTGCGGTGGTCACACGCTCACCCCCAGGTGGTCGGCTATGCGGCGGCAGGTCTTCATGGCGTCCTTCCAGGCGCGCTTCGGATCCTTGCCCGCCTGCGAGACACGGGTCAGTTCGTCCCTGATGGGCTGACCGAGGGCCACGTCGTACGGGCTGTTGTAGGCGACGGGGATCTTCTCGGCGGCCGGTCCGAAGACGTCGACCGTGCGCTGGCCGCCGAAGAAGGGGTCGGGGTCGAGCATCGCCTTCTGCCGGTACGACGCCGGGGTCGAGGGGAAGAGGCCGGCGTCGACGAAGCCCCGCGTCTGGTTGTCGGCCCCGAGGAGCCAGGTGATGATCTCGAAGGCCTGCTCGCGCTCCCGGCACGCCTGGGTGATCGACAAAAACGAGCCGCCGTCGTTGGCGGGGCCGCCGGGCATCTGCGCCACGCGCCATGTCCCCTTGGTCTTCGGCAGGTTGAGCTTCAGGTCGCCGCCGACCCAGGAGGCGCCGAGCTGGTCGGGCAGCAGTCCCTTCTCGGTGGCGGCGATCGCGTCGGGGGTGCCGGAGAGCATCGGGGAGACGAGGCCCCGGCGGCGTGCTTCGAGCGCCAGGTCCCAGGCGCGGCGGACATGTTCCCCGTCGCCGATGAAGTGGCGGTTCTCGTCGACGAAGCGCCGGGTGCCCTGGCCGATCGCGTAGTTGTAGACGGCGATGATGTCGACGACCCAGTACGCGCCCTTGATCTTCCTCTGCAGTGTCTCGCCCGTCGCGAAGTACGCCTCCCAGGTCGAGGTCCGGGCGGACACCTCGGCGGGGTCGGTGGGCAGTCCGGCCGCCTCGAAGGTGTCGGCGCGGTAGAACTGACCGACGGGACCGGCGTCGATCGGGAAGCCGATCAGGCTGCCGTCGGGCGCGGTGCCGGCGTCCCACTTCCAGGGCAGGTACTGGTCCTTGAACTTCTCGGCGCCGAGGGTGCGCAGGTCCACGAACTGGTCGGCGTTCGGGAGGTAGGACGCCATGTCCTCCCCCCGCAGACCCGCGATGTCGGGGATGTACGCCTGCCCGGTCATCGTGGTCATCAGCTTGGAGCGGTAGTAGCCGCCGATCTGGACGGGTCGCAGCGACACGTCGGTGAAGCGGCGCTCGGCGTCGGCGACGACCTTCTCGCTCAGTCCCCCGGACCAGTACCAGAGGGTCATGGTGCGGCCGGTGGAGCCGCGGGGGACGGCGCAGCCTGCCGCGGTGGAGCCGAGCGCGGCGGCGGCCGTGGTGGCCAGCCCTGCGCGCAGCAGCCCTCTTCGGGAGAGGTGCACTGCTCCTACCGCCTTTCGGGGTCGGTGTGTCCGGACGGATGGTCAGCGGGGGGTGACGGGCGCCTCGTGCGGGGCCGGGCCGGGGTCGGCGGGCAGCCGGTCGGCCAGGAAGGCGTAGTCGCGGGCGAGCCCGGGGGTGCGTGAGCCGGTGGTGTGCCACCAGTGGGCGATGCCGTGCAGGCCGGGTGCGGCGAGCGCGCCGGTGCGGCGTTGGACGGAGAGGCCGGCGGCGAGGGTGGCGAAGCGCAGCCGGTCGGCGAGGGGCCAGCCGCCGAGGCTCGCGGCGACGAAGCTCGCCCCGAACACGTCGCCGGCTCCGGTGGCGTCGATGGCAACGATGTCGAGGGCCGGGACCTCGGCGTACTCCCCGGTGAGCTGGTCGACGGCGAGCGCGCCCTCGCGTCCGCGGGTGATCACGGCGACGGGGGTCAGTTCGGCGAGCGCACCGAGCGCGGCGGCCGGGGTGTCGGTGCGGGTGTAACTCATGGCCTCCGTGTCGTTGGGCAGGAAGGCGTGGCAGAGGGAGAGCTGGTCCAGCAGCTCGCCGGACCACTGTTCGCTGGGGTCCCAGCCGACGTCGGCGAAGATCAGGGTGCCGGAGGCGGCGGCCTTGCCGAGCCACTCCTGGCGTTCGGCGCCGAGATGCACGAGTGCGGTGCGGGCGGGCGGCGGGTCGGGCAGCAGCTGGTCCTGTGTGTACGGGGGCGGTGTGCCGTGGGTGACCAGGGCGCGGTCGTGGCCGTGGGCGAGGGAGACGGTGACCGGTGTGTCCCAACCCTCGGCCGTGCGGGAGCTCGTGAGGTCGATGCCCTCCTGCCCGGCGAGGGTCTCTCTGAGCTGTCTGCCGTACAGGTCGTCACCGAAGACGGTGGCGAGCGAGGTGGTGAGTCCGTGGCGGGCGGCCGCCACGGCGAGGTTGGCGATCCCGCCCGGGCCGCAGCCCATCCCGCGGGTCCAGATCTCCTCCCCCGGCGTGGGCGGCTTGCCGAGGCCGGTGAGGACGATGTCGTGGAAGAGCAGGCCGGTCAGGAGGACATCGGCCCTCGGCTCCTCGTCCACGCGCCCGCCCTCTCGTCAAAGACCTGCAAGCTGTGCACAGGATCGTGCGCCCGACGAACAGAATTGGCAAGAGTTGAGCACGAAGATGCATGGAAATGCTTGAGATTGACGAGTAGCGTGCCCGGTGTGCTGGCTGAGCGACGACATCAACTCATCCTGCGGGCCCTGAGATCAGGCGGCCCCGCAGCCGTAACCGACCTGTCCGAGCAGCTGGGTGTGAGCGCCGCCACCGTCCGGCGGGACCTGGTCAAGCTGGAGGAGGAGGGTCTGCTCACGCGGGTCCACGGCGGGGCCGCCGTGGACGAGGGCGATCAGCCCTTCGCCGAGGTCGCGGAGATCCGGGTGCCGGAGAAGGACGCCATAGCGGTGCGCGCCGCCGCGATGGTCGAGGACGGACAGTCCGTGCTCCTCGACATCGGCACCACGGCCTACCGGCTGGCCCGGCAGCTGCGGGGCCGCCGGCTCACCGTGATCACCAGCAATCTGGTGGTGTACGAGGAGCTGGCCGACGACACCGGCATCGAGCTGATACTGCTCGGCGGCATGGTCCGCCGGGAGTACCGCTCCCTGGTCGGCTTCCTCACCGAGGACAATCTCCGCCAGTTGCACGCGGACTGGCTCTTCCTCGGCACGAGCGGCATCCGCCCGAACGGCCACGTCATGGACACCACCGTCGTCGAGGTCCCGGTCAAGCGGGCGATGATCGCGGCCGCCGACGCGGTGGTCCTGCTCGCCGACGCCGGCAAGTTCCCCGGCACCGGCATGGCCAGGGTGTGCGGCCCGGACGCTCTCGACACCGTGGTGACCAACACCCCCGCGGACCCGGCGACCGGCGCCGCCTTCGACGAGGCAGGAGTGAAGGTGGTGGAGGTATGAGGCTCACGATCCTCGGCGGTGGCGGCTTCCGGCTGCCACTCGTCTACGGCGCCCTGCTCGGCGACCATGCCGCCGGCCGGGTCACCGACGTCGTCCTGCACGACCTGGACGCGGGCAGACTCACCGCCATCGCGCGGGTCCTGGCCGACCAGGCGGCCGGGGTGCCCGACGCACCGCGGGTCACCGTCACCACGGACCTCGACGAGGCGCTGCGCGGGGCCGACTTCGTCTTCTCCGCCATCCGCGTGGGCGGGCTGGAGGGCCGCGCCGCCGATGAGCGCATCGCCCTGGCCGAGGGAGTGCTCGGGCAGGAGACCGTCGGGGCCGGCGGCATCGCGTACGGTCTGCGGACGGTTCCCGTCGCCGTCGACATCGCGCGCCGGGTCGCGAGACTCGCGCCGGACGCCTGGGTCATCAACTTCACCAACCCGGCGGGGCTGGTCACCGAGGCCATGGCCCGTCACCTGGGCGACCGGGTCATCGGCATCTGCGACTCACCGGTGGGCCTCGGCCGACGGGTGGCGCGCGCCCTGGGCGCCGACCCGGACAGCGCCTGGATCGACTACGTGGGCCTCAACCACCTCGGGTGGCTGCGCGGACTGCGCGTCGAGGGCCGCGACGAGCTGCCCCGGCTGCTCGCCGACACCGCGCTGCTCGGCTCCTTCGAGGAGGGCAAGCTCTTCGGCCCCGACTGGCTCCAGTCCCTCGGCGCCATCCCCAACGAGTATCTGCACTACTACTACTTCAACCGCGAGGCGGTGCGCGCCTACCAGGAGGCGAAGCAGACCCGCGGTGCGTTCCTGCACGAGCAACAGGCCCGTTTCTACGCGGAGATGGAGCGGCCGGACGCCCCCGCGCTGGAGACCTGGGACCGTACGCGCGCCGAACGCGAGGCGACGTACATGGCGCACAACCGCGAGGCCGCGGGGGCCGGCGAGCGGGACGCGAGCGATCTCGAGTCGGGAGGCTACGAGCAGGTGGCGCTCGCACTGATGCGCGCGATCGCGCACAACCAGCGCACCACGCTGATCCTCAACGTCCGCAACCGGACGACCCTGTCCGTGCTGGACGCGGACGCCGTCGTCGAGGTCCCCTGCTTCGTCGACGCGAACGGCGCGCATCCGGTCTCGGTCAGTCCGCTGCCCGCCCATGCCACGGGCCTTGTCCTCGCCGTCAAGGCCGTGGAACGTGAGGTGCTGGCCGCGGCCGACAGCGGGTCACGGGCGGCCGCCGTCAAGGCCTTCGCCCTCCATCCCCTGGTCGACTCCGTGACCGTCGCCCGCCGTCTCGTCGACGGATACACCGGCGCCCATCCCGCACTCGCGTATCTGACGTAGGAGCCGAACATGCACGACGAACGCCGCCGTATCGAGGAACGTGTCGAGCGGATCCTGGAGCAGCGCATCCGGCACGCCGTCCATGCCGACGCGGTGCCCTTCACGATCGAGGCCTGGGAGGCGCCGGGCGAGCCGGTGCCGTTCGAGGAGGCCGCGGCCCAGTCGTACGAACCGTTCGTGACGGGCACACCGTGGGGTCCGCCCTGGGGCACCACCTGGTTCCGGGTGCGCGGCGAGGTCCCGGCCCGGTGGGCCGGCCGCCGGGTCGAGTCCGTCTTCGACCTGGGCTTCGTCGGCGACTGGCCGGGCAACCAGGCGGAAGCTCTGGTGCACACGGTGGACGGGACCCCGCTGAAGGCGGTCAACCCGCAGAACCAGTACGTCCCGGTCGCGCGCCCGGCCGCCGGCGGCGAACGGGTCGACTACCTCATCGAGGCCGCCTCCAACCCGGACATCCTGGCGAACGACTTCCGCGGCCCGACCCCGCTCGGCGATCCGGCCACCGCGGGCCGTGCGCCGCTCTACACCTTCGCCCGCGCGGACCTCGCCGTGCTGGACGAGAACGTGTGGCACCTCTCCCTCGATCTCCAGGTGCTGCGCGAGCTGATGCTGGAGCTCGGCGACCACGAACCGCGCCGCCACGAGATCATGCACGCCCTCGACCGCGCGCTCGACGCACTTGACCTGGACGACATCCCGGGCTCGGCGGCGGACGTACGGGAGCTGTTGCGGCCGGTCCTGGCGCGGCCCGCACACGCGAGCGCGCACACGATGTCGGCGGTCGGCCACGCCCATATCGACAGCGCCTGGCTGTGGCCGATCCGTGAGACCAAGCGCAAGGCGTCGCGCACGTTCTCCAATGTGACCGCCCTGGCGGAGGAGTACGAGGAGTTCGTCTTCGCCTGCTCCCAGGCGCAGCAGTACGCCTGGGTGCGCGAGAACTACCCGCGGGTGTGGGAGCGCATCAAGAAGGCCGTCGCCGACGGACAGTGGGCTCCGGTCGGCGGCATGTGGGTGGAGTCCGACGGCAATCTGCCCGGCGGTGAGGCCATCGCACGCCAACTCGTGCACGGCAAGCGGTTCTTCATGGAGCACTTCGGCATCGAGACCAGGGGCGTGTGGCTGCCGGACTCCTTCGGCTACAACGCGGCATACCCCCAGCTCGCGAAGCTCGCCGGCAACGAGTGGTTCCTCACCCAGAAGCTGTCGTGGAACCAGACCAACAAGCTGCCCCACCACACCTTCTGGTGGGAGGGCATCGACGGCTCGCGGATCTTCACGCACTTCCCGCCGGTGGACACCTACAACGCCGAGTTCTCCGGCAAGGAGATGGCCCACGCGGTCCGCAACTACCAGGACAAGGGCGGCGGTACGCGCTCGCTCGCGCCGTTCGGGCACGGCGACGGCGGTGGCGGTCCCACCCGGGAGATGATGGAGCGCGCCCGGCGGCTCGCCGACCTCGAGGGTTCGGCCAAGGTGCGCGTCGAGCACCCGGACGCCTTCTTCGAGGCGGCCCGGGCCGAGTACCCGGACGCGCCGGTGTGGTCGGGTGAGCTCTATCTGGAGCTGCACCGCGCCACGTACACCTCGCAGGCGCGCACCAAGCAGGGCAACCGGCGCAGTGAACACCGGCTGCGGGAGGCGGAGTTGTGGGCGACGGCCGCCGCCCTGCGGGTCCCCGGCTACGACTATCCCCACGAGTGGCTGGACCGGCTGTGGAAGACGGTCCTGCTGCACCAGTTCCACGACATCCTGCCCGGCTCGTCGATCGCCTGGGTGCACCGCGAGGCGGAGGCGGAGTACGCGCGGGTCGCCGGGGAGCTGGAGGCGCTGACCTCCGAGGCGCTGGCCGCGCTGGGCGAGGGCGCGCCGCAGGTGTTCAACACGAGCCCGCTGGACCGTGCCGAGGTGGTGCGGACCCCGGACGGCGGCCTGACGTACACCGAGGTGCCCGGCGGCGGAAGTGCCGCGCTCGGGACGGGCACGGCCCCCGGGCCGGTCACGACGACGGACCGGGTGCTCGACAACGGCCTGGTGCGGGTCGAGTTCGCGGCCGACGGCACACTCGCCTCCGTACGTGACCTGGTGGCGGGCCGCGAGGTGCTGGCCGGGCCCGGCAATCTGCTGCGGCTGCACAGCGACCTGCCCAACTACTGGGACGCCTGGGACATCGACAAGCACTACAGGAACCGCTTCACCGATCTGCTCGACGCCGAGTCGGTCACGGTCGTGGAGTCGGGGCCGCTGCTCGGCGCGGTGCGGATCGAGCGGGCCTTCGGCAAGGGTTCCCGTATCACCCAGACGGTGACGGTCCGGGCGGGGAGCCGGCGAATCGACGTGGAGACCGACATCGACTGGCACGAGGCCGAGAAGATCCTCAAGGCCGCCTTCCCCGTCGACGTCCGTGCCGACCGGTCCACGGCGGAGATCCAGTTCGGGCACGTGCACCGGCCCACCCACACCAACACCAGCTGGGAGGCGGCCCGTTTCGAGGTCTACGGGCACCGCTGGGTGCATGTCGCGGAGCCCGGCTACGGCGTCGCCGTCATCAACGACTCGACGTACGGGCACGACGTCTCACGGACCACCCGCGAGGACGGCGGCACGACGACCACGGTCCGCCTCAGTCTGGTCCGCGCGCCGCGCGTCCCGGACCCCGAGGCCGATCAGGGACGCCACCGCTTCACCTACGCCCTGCTGCCCGGGGCGACGGTGCAGGACGCGATCGCGGAGGGATACGCGCTCAATCTGCCGCTGCGGGTGGCCGAGGCCGGGCCGGTCGCTCCGCTGGTGACCAGTGACAACCCGGCCGTCACGGTGGAGGCGGTCAAACTCGCCGACGACCGCTCGGGCGATGTCGTGGTGCGGCTCTACGAAAGTCTCGGCGGGCGGGCAGGGGCGACGCTGCGCACCGGATTCGCCCTCGCCGGGGCGCAGGTGAACGACCTGCTGGAGCGGCCGTTGGCCGATGAGGCGGTGTCCTGCGACGGGGACACGGTGACGCTGACCCTGCGCCCGTTCCAGATCCTGACGCTGCGGCTCGCCCGCGCCTGAGGGGAACGGACCTCATCCGCACCTTCCCCACCCGGGAAGGTGCGGACGAGGACGGGTCCGGCTGCCGCGGGCCTCACTCGGCGCGCGGCTCCGGGGTCTTCTCCGGGTCGTCGAAGGAGGCGAGGTAGCTGGCGGCCATGTCCTTCTCCCCCAGGCCCCGGTCGACCAGCCGCTCGAAGCGCTCGGCCCCGGCGCGGGCGACATCCAGGGCGACCCCGCGCCGCTCGCCGGCCTCGACGATGAGGCGCGCGTCCTTGAGGGCGTTGTCGACGCTGAAGCTGGGGGTGAAGTCGCCGGCCAGGATCGACTCGGTCTTCAGGCGCAGATAGCCGTTGTCCAGCGGTCCGCCGGACACGCTGTCGAGGAAGGCCCGGGGGTCGACACCGAGGCCGTGGGCCAGGGCGATCGCCTCGGCGGCGGCGTGGTTGAGGGCGGCCACCCAGCTGTTCAGGACCAGCTTGAGCTTGCTGGCGCCGCCGTCGGAGCCGTCTTCGCCGACCCATGTGGTGCGCCGTCCGACGGCGTCGAAGACGGGAGCGAGCGCCGCACGAGCGCTGTCCGGACCGGCCGCCAGCACGAGGAGTTCGCCCGCTTCCGCCGGCTGCTTGGTGCCGAGTACGGGGGCGTCGACGAAGGCCAGCCCGTGCTCGCGTGCGAAACCGGCCAGCTCGGCCGTGGCGGCGTCCCCGACCGTCGCCGACTGGGCCCACACCGTGCCCGGAGCGAGGCCGTCGGACGCCTCCCGCATGGCCGCGAGCACCCGCGGGCCGTCGTTGAGCACGGTGAGCACCACATCCGCGCCCCGGACGGCGTCGGCCGGGGAGTCGGCGCAGTAGGCCCCGTCGGCGACGAGGGCCTCCGCCTTCGCCCGGGTGCGGTTCCAGGCGCGGACGGCCAGCCCGCCGCGCAGCAGGTTCCGCGCCATGGCGGCACCCATGATCCCGGTGCCGAGCACCGCGACCGTCGTGGGTGTGCCGTCGCCGCGTGAATCGCCTTGAGCTGAGGGCATGGTCACGCACATCGCCTTCCGTCGTCGGGGGGTTCGACGGTGCGAGGGTAACCAAGGAACCGGCCCTGCCGCGGTGACGACGCGTCAGCGGCGCCGGGAGCGTGGCCGGTTCTGCCTGTGCGGTCTACCGGTCGACGGCCGGCCTCCGATAGAGGTTCATCCGCGCCGCGCCCGACACCGGTCCGCGGAGAACTGTGGAGGCCTGCCTTGATCCGAGGACGGAGCAGTATCGACCTGGACCGGAGCCGGTTCGACGACATCCACGACCGGCCCGACCCCCGCGCGCACGTCCAGCGGCTCGCCCGGCTGTCGTACGAGACACCGCACCACGCACAGCGGGTCTTCCGCGAAACGATCGCCGAGCGCGCGTCGGCCCACGGCAGCGGGCCGTTCACGGTTCTCGACCTCTGCTGCTCGTACGGCATCAACGCGGCGCTGCTCAACCACCATGTGACGCTTGCCGAGTTGTACGAGCACTGGACCCGCCCGGACGCACAGAGACTGACCCACGCCGAACTCGTCCGGTGCGACCGGGAGTTCTTCGCCCTGCGGCGCAGATCGGACGCGGTCCCGGTGGTGGGAGTCGACATCGCGGGCAACGCCGTCCGGTACGCCCAGTCCGTGGGGCTGCTGGACGAGACGTACACCGAGAATCTGGAGTGCTGTCCGCCCAGCAGACATCTGCGGCGCGCGATGGCCGGCACGGGGCTGATCACCGTCAGCGCAGGCATCGGTCATGTCACCTGGCGCACGTTCGAGACACTGCTGCGCTGTGCGCAGGTCCCGGTGTGGGTGGGCGCGTTCGTGCCGCGCACCGTGGCGTACCGGCCGGTGGCCGAGCGACTGTCCCGCCACGGCCTGGTCACCCGGACGGATACCGGGCGCACCCACCCGCGGCGTCTGTTCACCGGCCCGGCGGAACAGCGCCGCGTCGTCGAGCGGGCCCTGCGGGGCGGTCACGACCCCTCCGGGCTGGAGACGCGCGGTCGCTGCCACACGCATCTGCACCAGTCCCGCCCGGCCGCTGCCTGGGCGCATACCGGGACGAAAAGTTAGAATTCGAGCATGGGAGAGCGGCCCGTAGCACCGACTGCGCCCGAACTTGTCCTCGAAACAGACGCGGGCTCCACGGTGATGAGTCCGAGCCGGGACTACCACGTCGGGCGCGACCCCTTGAGCGACATCGTGCTGGACGACGACCGGGTGTCGTGGCACCACGCGGTGCTGCACGCCGACGACGGTCACTGGACCGTCTCGGACGAGGGCAGCACCAACGGGACCTATGCCGACGGCCGGCGCGTCGATGACCAGTGGGACGTCGGGCCGGGCAGCGTGCTGCGGTTCGGCCATGCGGTCGACGGCGCGCGTGCCGTGCTGACCGGGCAGGCTTCACCCGAGCCCGTGGCGGACCCCGTGTCCGTGGCGGAGCCCGTGTCGGAGCCCGAGCCCGTGCCCGAGCCCGTGTCCGAGCCCGTGGCGGAGCCCGTGTCCGGGCCCGTGTCCGGCGGGCGGGACAGGCCCTCGGCGGTCTCGATGCCCCGGGCGACCGGCACCTTCCGGCAGCCGACCAGTGTGCGACCGCTTCCGACCCGCACCGTCCGTATCGGCCGGGGCGACGACAACGACCTGGTCATCGACGATCTGGTGGTCTCACGCCACCACGCCGAACTGCGGGCGCACTCCGACGGCACCTACGAGATCGTCGACATCGGCTCCCACAACGGCACCTTCCTCAACGGACAGCCGGTCGAGAGCGCCCGGATCGGACCGGGTGACATCGTCGGCATCGGCCACTCCGCGTTCTGCCTGGTGGGCGACCAGCTCCAGGAGTATGTCGACACCGGCGAGGTCTCCCTCGACGTGCAGGATCTCGCGGTCACCGTGGACCACGGACGCAAGACACTCCTCGACCACGTCTCGTTCCCGGTCGGCGAGAAGTGCCTGCTCGGCGTGGTCGGCCCGAGCGGCGCCGGCAAGTCCACCCTGCTCAACGCGCTCACCGGCCTGCGGCCCGCCGACGAGGGGACCGTCCTGTACGACGGGCGCGATCTGTACCGGGACTTCGCCGAGCTGCGCCAGCGCATCGGTCTCGTGCCGCAGGACGACATCCTGCACACCCAGCTGACCGTGCGCCGAGCCCTCGGCTACGCCGCCGAACTGCGCTTCCCCCAGGACACCGGGAAGGCCGAGCGTCTGGCCCGGGTGGAGGAAGTGGTACGCGAGCTGGGCCTGGAGGAGCGTGCGGACCAGCCGATCCACAGTCTGTCCGGCGGCCAGCGCAAGCGTGTGAGCGTGGCGCTGGAACTGATGACCAAACCCTCGCTGCTCTTCCTCGACGAGCCGACGTCCGGGCTGGACCCCGGCATGGACCGTTCGGTGATGCACATGCTGCGCGGCCTGGCCGACGACGGGCGCACCGTCATCGTGGTCACGCACAGCGTGCTCAGCCTGGACGTGTGCGACCGGCTGCTCGTCCTCGCGCCCGGCGGCCGGATCGCCTATTACGGGCCGCCCGACGAGGCACTGCCGTTCTTCGGCTTCGAGCAGTGGCCGGAGGCCTTCGAGGCGTTCGAGAACGACCGGGACCGCGACTGGGCCGGTGCGTACCGGGACTCGACGCTCCAGCGGCGGTACATCGCGAACGCCTCCCCCCAGCCCCACCAGCCGCAGGAGTCGGCGGCCGCCTTCGTGGCGCCGCCCAAGGCCCAGAGCTGGGGATCGCAGCTGAGGACGCTGGTGCGCCGGTACGCGGCGGCGCTCTCCGCCGACCGCACCTTCCTGGTGATCATGATCGCGCTGCCGTTCGTGATGGGCGCGATGGCCCGTGCGCTCGCCGGCAGCCGCCTCACCCAGGAGACGGCGATGAACGCGCTGCTCATCCTGTGTGTGGGCGGCGTGCTGATCGGGGCCGCCAACGCGGTGCGGGAGCTGGTCAAGGAACGGGTGATCTACCGGCGGGAGCGAGCCGTCGGACTGTCCAGATCCGCGTATCTGATGTCCAAGGTCGTCGTGCTGGGCACGGTGACCGTGCTCCAGGCCGTGGTCCTGACCCTGGTCGGCCTGGTCGGCGTCGCCCCCAACGCGCCGGGCGGCAAGGGAGTGCTGCTGCCACCCCTCGTGGAGATCACCCTCGCGGTCGCCGTGCTGTCGTTCACGGCCATGATGCTCGGCCTGCTCGTCTCCGCCGTGGTGCGCAAGGAAGAGGTCACCATGCCTCTGCTGGTGCTCCTCGCCATCGTGCAGGTGGTGTTCTGCGGGGCCCTGCTCAGGCTGAGCGGGCTGCCGGTGATCGAGCAGCTGGCCTGGTTCATCCCCTCGCGCTGGGCGCTGGGAGCGATGGCCGGCACCGTCGGACTGTCCCGGATCGTGCCCGGCGACCTCACGGCGGACCCGCTGTTCGAGCACTCGGCGGGCGTGTGGCTGCTGAACATGGGAATGCTGCTGGTGCTCTCTCTGATCTTCGGCTACGCCGTCCTGCGGCTGCTGCGCCGCCACGAGCCCGCCGTCATGCGGAAGTAGGGCGAAGCCACCATGACCATCGAGGACTTCCGTCCGACACATGTCGTCCCCCGGGACGGTCTGCCCGCCTGGGAGGAGCCGGACGTGTCCCGGCCGACGGCGCCCCTGGACGCGCTGCTCCCGGTGCGGCTGGTCGACCGGCGGGGCGACTGGGGCCGTATCGAGTGCGCCAACGGCTGGTCGGCCTGGGTGGACGGCCGGCTGCTGGTCTCCGTACCGCAGGAGCCCCCGGCCACCGGGCAGCCCCTCACCCGCACGGCCGATCCCCGCCCGCTGCTGACCCGGGCCGGGGAGTCACTCGGTAGGTACCGGCGCGCGGCCGAGGAGCTGGCGACCGGACGGACCGACGGGGAGACGTTCCGCCGCCGGACCCGGGGACTGCGGGTCGGCATGGTGGTGGACGGAGAATCGGTCTGGTTGTACGACTCCGAGCACGAGCGCTGGGTGTACTGCGACGGCGCCCGGCTGAGCACGTTCGCGACGGCTGCCGGGCCGGAGGAGTCGGCCGGCCCGGCAGCTCGGGCGGCCGCGCCACCGGAGCCCACCCGCGTGGTGGACCAGGCGGAGGCCCGGCCGGAGGCGGCGGCACCGGCGCAGGCCGGGCCGGAGGCGGCGGGACCGGCGCAGGCCGGGCCGGAGGCGGCGGGACCGGCACCCGCTCGGGCTCAGCCGGAAACCGCAGGACCGGCGGAACCGGCGCAGGCCCGGCCGGAGGCCGCGAAGCCCGCCGAACCGGCACCCGCTCGGGCTCAGCCGGAGGCGGCCGAGCCGGCCAGGGTGCCTCCGGAGCCCACGCGTGTCGTGACCCCGGCGCCCGCGCCCGCGGAAGCGACCCGGGCCGTCGAACCGGCGCAGGCACAACCGCGGGTCCCGGACGACCCGGTCCCGAAGGACGGCGAGGAGACCCGCCGCGTACCGCCCGCCGACGACGATCCCGTACCGCCCGCCGACGACGATTCCGATCCACCCGCCCGGCCGGGTGACCGGTGATGGCGAGAAGTCCGCGCGACACCGGTCTGCCGACCGGGAGGCCGTCCGACCTGGTCGGACAGCAGATCGCGGGCTACCGCGTGGAGAAGGAGATCGGGCGCGGCGGAATGGCGGTGGTGTACCGCGCCCGCGATCTGCGGCTGGATCGTACGGTCGCGCTGAAACTGCTCGCGCCCGAACTCGCGCGCAACGACACCTTCCGCCGGCGGTTCACCCATGAGTCGCGGGTGGCCGCGGCCATCGACCACCCGCACATCGTCCCGGTCTTCGAGGCGGGCGAGACCGAAGGCGTTCTCTACATCGCGATGCGCTATGTGGCCGGGCAGGACCTGCGGGCCCTGCTCGACCGCAAGGGGCCGCTGCCGTTCGCCACCGCCGGCCGGATCGCCGCGCAGGTCGCCTCGGCCCTGGACGCCGCACACACGCACGACCTGGTGCACCGGGACGTGAAGCCCGGCAACATCCTCGTCGCCGAGGGCACGGACAGCGACCACCCCGAGCACGTCTATCTCACCGACTTCGGGCTGACGAAGAAGTCGCTGTCGCTGACGGGGTTCACCTCGGTCGGGCAGTTCGTGGGGACGCTCGACTATGTGGCGCCCGAGCAGATCTCCGGCCGGCCCGTCGACGGCCGGTGCGACGTCTACAGCTTCGCCTGCGTGGTCTACGAGACCCTCGCCGGGGTGCCCCCCTTCCAGCGCGACGACGACATGGCGCTGCTGTGGGCGCATCAGTTCGATCCGCCGCCGCCGCTGACGTCGAAGCGTGCCGGGCTGCCGGCCGCGGTGGACGGCGTCCTGGCGAAGGCGCTGGCCAAGAGCCCGGACGACCGCTACGGCTCCTGTCTGCAGTTCGTGGCGTCGCTCCGGGCCGCTGCGAGGAGCGGGACCGAGGCGGGGCATCCGCCGGCCCACGGGGATCTGGCCGCGGTCGCGGGGGCCGTGGATCCGGGCCCGCCTCCCCCGCCGCCGAGCTGGGCCATCCCGGTGTTCCCCGGGCTCCCGGCCTGAGGCCGGATCGGTGGAGGCAGCAGGGCAGGGCCCGTCCCGGTCTCAGACGTCGGTCGTCCCGACCTCGCCGCGCCGGTGGACACGCAGGGCCGGAAGACTGCCCAAGAAGCCGGTGACCAGTCCCCACAGGGCGGCGAGCCCCAGGGCGGACCACAGCCGCGGCCGCAGGAACACATCACCGCCGAGACCTCCGTCGATGTCCCCGATGCCCAGCAGCGACAGTCCGTAGTGCGCGGTCAGCCGGGCGACGAGGCAGACGGTCAGCACCGTGAGGACGAGCGCCACGGCCATGTGCACGGCGTGCTGCCACGGTCGTACGCGGGCGGGTGAACGCACGGCCATCAGGAAGGCGGCGGTCAGCAGCAGAACGGCGGCCACGACGAGCAGCCACCAGGCGCGGCTGTCCCGCTCGGTGAGCGAGCTCAGGTTGACCGTGGAGCCGCCCGGCGTGCGCAGCACTTCGTCGAGAACCTGCGGCACGGGCAGCCCGAAGGGGCCCTCGACCTTGCCGTCCCAGGTGGCGCCGAGTCCGACGGTGAAGGCGATCCAGGCGAGGTTGGGCAGCCCGAGCAGGATCACGGCGAACGTCTCGGCGGGGTGCCCCCGGCTCGCCGCGACGACGAGACCCACGACGACGCCCACGACGACATAGGCGAGCAGGAGGACGACCATGGCGAACGCCGCCGGGCGCACCGACTCCTGAAAACGCAGCAGACGGCCGGGCAGCGGTGCCCTGCGCGACACGAGTACGGCCAGCAGAAGGACGCCCGCGAGCCACACCAGTCCCAGGACGACGGTGACGGGGATGTTCGCGCGGAAGCCGACCTGTGGGGCGGAGTCGAGCAGGTCACCGATGTCGGCGACGGTTCCTTCACCGAGGGAGACGGCGAAGGAGTGCCGGGCGAAGGCCGCGAGGGCGATGAGGGCGATCGCCCACAGCACGGCGAGCCGGGCGGCCCAGCCGAGCAGCTCGCGGGCACTCGCGACGGCCCGGTGTCGCAGAGGACGCAGAAACCCCTCGGCGATGGCCACGGCACCCGCCAGCGTCACCGAGAGGGGCAGCACGGTGAGTCCCGCGCTGGTCTCGGCGATGAGCCCGGCGTCTCCGGAGAGTTCGACGGAGCCGCCGACCGCCATGACGACGACCGCCGCGACGACGGACGGAAAGGCGCCTCCGGGCAGATCGGCGGCGCCTGCGGCCCACAGCCCGAGGGCGGCCGTGACGAGGAGGGCGACCACGCCGCCGAGCACTGCCACCAGTGCTCGGCCCCAGCCGTGCGAGGCACGGGCGGGCCGGTCGCGGTCGTGGATCTCCTCGTGGCTCACGCTGCCACGCTAAGCAGCCGAGCGGCCCTCCGCCCGCCGGGAGGGCCGACCGCGTCAGCTTGCGAGCCGTGCGGAAGCGGAGCACACAATGGTCGTGAAGTGCCCTGAAATGTCTTCAACGGAATATGTAGGGCATTTCCACTCCGCTTGACGTCCTCATCGTGGGAAGAAGAGCCCGTGAGCGCCGAACAGCCACCGTCCGAACGCCCCACAGGTCCACCGTCGGGCCCTCTGTCCGGACCGTCGCGGGGACCCACGCCGCCACCCGGCCCGCCTCCCGGCCCGTCGAGCGGTGGCGGTCCGGGCGGTGGCGGTCCGGGCGGACCCGGCGGAACGGGCGGCTCCGACACTCCCGCGGGAGGACCCGGCGACGGCGGGCAGCGCCCGTGGTGGCGCTCCGTACCCAAGGTGGCCACGATCGCCGTCGCGCTGGTGGCCGCCGTGGCGCTGATCGTCGTCTTCACCCGCCCCGACGGAGGTTCCGGCTCCGGGAGCGAGGTGTTCCTCCAGGCCGCGGGCACGGCGGGCCCCGACCCCTACACCCCCTCCACCGCACGCGAGGACGCGCCCACGGACGAGTCGGCGCAGCCGACCGCGACCGCGAGGGCGGCCAACCAGACGCAGAGCGTGGTCGGCTCAACTCCCGGCCTGTACGGGGGGACCCGTAAGGTCGCCAGCTGCAATGTCGAGCAGCAGGTCACGTACCTGACCGACAATCCGGCCAAGAACACGGCCTTCGCGTCGGTCGTGGACGTCGAACCCGGCGCCGTACCCGCGTATCTCCGCTCGCTGACACCCGTCCAGCTGCGGCTGGACACCCGCGTCACCAACCACGGCTACCGGGACGGCAAGCCGACCAGCTACCAGGCGGTGCTCCAGACCGGCACGGCCGTCCTCATCGACGACCGCGGCGTGCCCACGGTGCGCTGCGCCTGCGGCAACCCGCTCCAGGAGCCCAAGGAGCTGAAGGGCACACCGAAGCGCACGGGCGACGCCTGGCCCGGGTACCGGCCGGGGAAGGAAGTGATCGTCGCGCCCGCGCCGCAGCCGGTCAAGGAGTTCGTGGTCTTCGACGGCGAGAACGACGACTGGTTCGAACGACCCGCGGGTGGCACCGGCGGCAGCGACAAGAAGACGGCGCCCCCGAAGAAGCCGCTCCCCTCGGCACCCACACCGGGCACCTCCCCCTCGGGCTCGTCCGGGTCCGCGTGTCCGTCGCCGGGCGGGAAGTGCCCGCCGTCGTCGCCCGATTCGCCGCCCTCGAACCCGCCGGACTCACCTTCGGAGCCCCCGCCCTCGCAACCGCAGAGCCCCGAACCCCCGCCCACCCAGTCCCCGGAGCCCCCACCGCCACCCCCGCCGCCGCAGTCCGACTCGGCGGACACGGGCACCACCGCGTCGGCACCGGACAGCGCAGCGCCGGCCCCGGCCGGTTAGCGGTGAGGCCGGGGGCCCTCGGCGACGGACCGGCTAGCCGAGTTCGAGCGAGGTGACCCCGAACATGCGCTCCGAACCCACCTCCGGCGCCCGTCCGTTGTACATCCGGACGGTGACCGACCGGGGCTCCAGGCCCCGTGCCGCGGCGAGTGCGACGGCGTCCTTCCGGGCTTCGGGTACGTCGAGCGCGACCTGCTCGTCCGGGCCGAGGTGGGCGGTGAGCGTGTCGAACAGCGCCTCCGCGTCCTCGGGGGTGTCGGCGAACAGCGGGCCGACGCGGTGGCCTTCGAGGGCGGGGCGGATCACTCCGTAGCCGGTGACCCGGCCGTCCCGGAGCCGCGCGTACGCCCGGTGGCCGGCCGCGGTCAGCCAGCGGGAGACGAAGTCCCGTCGGTCGGCGGGGAAGCACTCCCGGTCGTACGCGGCGATCGCGTCCAGGTGCTCCGGAGCCACGGGAACCACTCCCGGTGCCGGCGTGCCGGATCGGGCGGGGCGGCCGCCGTAGCGGATGTTCTCGCCGACCGCGGTGAAGCCGGATCGCCGGTAGGTCGCCTGCTGGGCCGGTACCGCGTCGAGGCCGACGACGCGGTCGCCGGCGCGCGGGAAGGCGGCCTGCCAGGTGGCGAGGCCGAGGCCCTTGCGGCGGTGCAGGGGGTGCACGAGGTAGTAGCCGAGAAAGGCGTAGCGGTCCGAGTAGATGACGATCGAGACCGCGGAAACGATCGTGTCGCCGAGCCGGCCGACGAAGAAGCCCGCCGGGTCGGTGGGGTGGTAGCAGGCCACGTCGCCGTTGCCCGGGTTCCACCCTTCGTCGGCGGCCCAGCGGGCGACCAGGTGCCAGTCCTCCGACGATGCGGCGCTGACGGTGAGTTCACCGGCGCCGGGCGCCGCGCCGGGTGTGCTGCCCGGGCCGGCCGAGGGCGACCGGGGGGATTCGTCGTGAGGGTTCATGAGCTTGCGCACCTTTCGTGCCGTACAGCTGCGGATCGTGCGAACAGGTGGGCCGTGCGGGCTTGCGGCCCCGGATCGGCCCCGGGTCAGATCAGGTCCATGGCTGCCACCTCGTCCGGGCTGCCGTAGCTGACCGGGCCCTGGAAGCGGCGCCGTGCGGTGGCGAACCACCAGACCGTGGCGATGAGGAGGACGACTCCGAGGGCGATCGGGGCGTAGTTGAAGGTGGTCCCCGTGATCGGGGAGACCTGCGGGAGCATGAACAGCACGCTGCTGAACACGATCCAGGTCACGGCCACCCGCGCGACGGGCCTGCCCCAGCGCCCGAGGCTCCAGGGACCGGCATCGAAGTCGTCGCCCAGGCGCAGACGCAAGAAGATCGGTACGCCGTAGGCGAGATACAGCCCGACCACATTGACGCTCACAATCGCGGTGAACGCCGTGTGCGACCACCACGCCGGAATGATCAGGACGAGGGAGCAGGCGGCCGCCAGCCACACCGCCTTGACGGGCGTGCGGGTCCGCGGGGACACCGAATGCCACAGCCGCGATCCGGGCATCGCGCCGTCCCGCGAGAAGGCGAAGATCTGCCGCGTATTGCTGGTCATGTTGGCCAGCCCGCAGAACAGCATGGCGCCGATCACGATGAGCAGGAGCAGCTTTGCGGTGCCCGTTCCGAGGCCGTCGACGAGAATCTGCACCGGCGGTGCGGAAGCACTCGCTGTAGCCGCATAATCGCGGATCGCGTACACCAGGGCGAGCATGAGGACGAGTCCGGCGACCGCCGAGCATCCGATGGCCCGCATGATGCCTCTGGGGGTGTTGACGGTCGCCTTCACCGTCTCTTCCGACATGTGGAAACTGCCGTCGAAGCCGGTGAACGTCCAACTGGTCACCAGCAGGCCGAGCATTGCGGCGTACACACCGTTGCTGAAGCCGGTGTTGTTCACGAAATGCGTGACGAACGACGGCGACTGATGGTGCGTCGGTATGAAGGCGAGACACAGCACGATCACCACCATGCCGATCAGCAGCCACCACACGGAGATCCGGTTCAGGGCGGCGACCAGTTGCACGGTGTAGGTGTTCGCCAGCGCCTGGAGCAGCACGATCAGGGCGGTGATGAGCACCGTCCGCTGACCGGTGATCTCGTAGCCGGGCCACTGCATGACGACGAACGCCTGGATGAAGGTGGCGGCCGCGTACCCCGTGGCGGCCGTGCCGCCGACCTGCCCGACGAAGTTCAGCCAGCCGGTGTACCAGGACCAGGCGCCGCGGTGGCGTTTGGCGAGCTTGCCTGCCGAGAAGTAGAGCGCCCCGCTCGTCGGATACGCGGACGCGATCTCCCCCATCGCGGCGCCGACGAACAGCACCATGACGGACACGCCTATCCAGCCCAGGACCAGAATGCGCGGGCCGCCGGCGCCCATGCCGAATCCGAAGGCGGAGAAGATTCCGGAGATGATGTTGATGATGGTGAAGGAGATGGCGAAATTGTCAAAGGCACGGAATCGTCGGGTGAGCTTTCGTGGATAGCCCATGGCGTGCAGGGTCGCGTCGTCGTCGAGAGCGACGGCTCCGTCATGGCGATGACGGTTCTTCAATCGGGGTGGGGACGTACGCTCGGACACAACTGCGCCCTTTCCCTGAGGGATTGGAAGAAGGAGTCGAAGAAGAAGGAGTCGAAAGGGGCGGGATCGGCCGGGAGGAATTCAGGCGGCATTCGGGATGGGAAGCCCGCAGGTGCGTCTCGCGCGGGTCAATTGCTCGCCCGGCGCACCGAAGACACTCCATGGCATACGCGACGCATAGGGTCCCATCGCGGTGAGGACTTCCCGCGCCTCGAATTCGCGCTTCGCCATGTAGAGGGCGTGCGCCAGATACGACAGGTCCAGGACCGGGGTGAAGCGGTAGTCGGACGTGCGGGGGAACCAGTGGTGGTAGAGCCCCATCGAGGTGGCCAGCCACTGGGGCTGGCGCCAGGTGCGGTCGGCGAGCAGGGCGGAGGGGTCGTACTCCTCGACCAGGGCGACCAGGGGCAGCAGCCGCAACGGGGATGCGGCCGGGGCACGGTGGCTGAGGAACGAGGCGACGTCCCAGCGCGCGCTGGCCGTTCCGCCGTGCCGGGTGAAGAAGAAGGACAGGAAGCGGTGATGGGCCTCACGGTTCCAGGGGTCGAGCCGCAGTACACGGGAGAACAACTGCCAGGGGCCGGGCGGCGCGGTCAACAGGCCCTGTGGGGCCGGGTCGAGGGGCCGCCGGACACGGGCCAGGGCCAGTTGCGCCACCCAGGGGGTGGGGTCCTCGGGCAGCAGCTGCGCCGCCCGATCGCAGGCGCCGTTCGCGATGCCGACCAGAGTGCCGGTGCGCCGGTCCTGCGCGTCGGCCGAGCGCAGCGCGCGGAGCATCGCCACCCGCGCCCACAGCAGCGCCGACTCGGGGCCCGGCTCCTCGGCGAGCCAGCGCTCGGCGAGGTCCGAGTCGGCCGCCTCGGACGCCAGCACCAGTGAACGGTGGGCGCGTACGTCGAAATCGTCGCGCGAGTCCCTGAGCACCTCGTGGGCACTGAGATAGCGGCCGGCTTTCACATCGACGCAGGCACGGGCCAGTTGACGGTCGTCGGCCGCCGGATGCCAGACGTACTGCCCCTCGAACGAGCCAGCGGCCACGATCCCCCTCCGTCCCCCGCAGACGACACTGACGCACTCTCACACGCATTCCGGCCAGGCGGAATTGAGCCGGTCTCCCCCGCGATAGATCACCGACAGCGGGCCACACCCTACTCACCATCAAGTGACGGAGAAAACACTCGTTCGGAGGAACTGGCGTGTCGCCATTCCCGCCGCGCCCCGAAGGCCCGACGACTGGCATATGCGAAACGCGCTCGACGGGTGACCGGAGGACCGAACTTGTTGAATCCTCCATCATTCTTGGGATACCGGACGCATTCCCCGCCGGCCTTCCCCGCTCAGCCGAATGACCGGTACGCCCTCGTCAGGACCGCACGGGCTCGCTCGTCCGTGCGATGCCGCGACACCTCGGCCGCGGACGGTCGTTTTGTTCTGCATGATCACTGCCCGACGCGCAACGCTCATTTCATCGGTCTGTATCGCTGCCGCCCTCGCGACCGGCCTGACGCCCGGCAGCGCGAGCGCTCAATTCGCTCCCGACACCGTCACCGTGGACGGGATCGGCCTGATCGCGGCGGACGGAACGCTCACGCTGAGCGGCACCTACCGCTGCTCGTCACTGCGCACCGGCCCGATCGTCATCAGCTCCAAGGCAACCCAGGGCGACACCCAGGTCGGCATCGGCAGTACCACGGCGATCTGCGACGGCCAGGAGCGGGAATGGCGCAACACCGGCAACCACATGGGGCTGCTGGCAACCGGGGCCGCGCAGGGCGAGGCCTCGCTCATCGCGCTGGACACCTCGGGCGGCTTCATCCCGATCCCCGTCACCCTCACCACCCAGCGCGGTGATCTGACCCTCCAGAACGGCTGACTTCCGGTCGATTCCCCGGCGCCCCGCGCACCGCAGCGACAGCGGGCGCGGGGCCTTCCCCCTGTGACCAGGGCATTCCGGAGCGTCGCCGACAGGCGGACACATCAGTACGTCCCACCCTCTTGACAACGATGTCAGCCAGTGGTCCAGTCCTCCAGCATCAAGGCATTGACGAGGAGGCGGCACAGCGATGGCACTCGGAACCACATCCGCGGCGCTCCGGCCCCACCGGCACCCCCGCGGCGCACATGCCGTCGCCCTGTTGCTCTCGCTCCTCGAACGCGCCCCGGCCACCGCCGGCACCCCGGGTCGAGCCGCGGCCGGCCATGAGGACCGCGCGCCGCGACTGCTCCCGCGGCCCCGATCGGTGCAGAAGCGATCTGAGACCATCCGCCTTCCGGCGGCGGTGACCCTCGTCCGCGGGGCGTCGACCGACGCCGCCGCCCTGGCCGTCGTCGAGGAGGTGCTCCAGGACGCGGGCGTCCGCACCATCGGCCGGTCGGACGACCACGCGCCCCCGCACGACCGCTTCGCCGTCCATGTCGGCGGCCACCGGGAGAACGAGGCAACGGCCGACGCACTGAGCGCGCTCGGCGTCCAGGGCGCCGAGACCATGGCCGCCGAGGGATACGTCCTCGCCGTCGGCGCGGGCCGGGACGGTCGCCGTCACATCGTGCTGAGCGGCGCGGACCCCACGGGCACGTACTACGCGGCCCAGACACTGCGCCGGCTGGTGCGCGGGCCGAGGCTGCGGGGAACGGTGATCCGCGACTGGCCCTCCTTGTCGCGGCGCGGAGTTGTCGACGTCTCGCCGAACCCGCCGTGGTCGCATCAGCGCCGCCGCGCCGACCTGGAGTGGCTGGGCAGGCACAACGTGAACACGTACCACTACGCGCCCGCGGACGACCCGTACCGGGGACGCGAGCATCCGCCCGGCGAACTCGCCCGTATCGCGGAGCTGGTCGGGCACGCCCGGGCCCACCACGTGGAGTTCGGCTACGTCCTGGCCCCTGACCGGCCGGGGGATCCCGCCCCGGGTGAGCTGACCGCGAAGGTCGCAGCCCTCAGGACCATCGGTGTCCGCAGCTTCGTCATCGGCTTCGACCACTGCGCCGGCGGGCAGCCCGACGGCGCGATGGGCACGGAGCCCACGGCCATGGCGCACGCTCAGGCACGTCTGGCCAACGCCCTCCACGCGGGGGGCGCCCCGTACCCGGGAGAGGCACCCCTGCAGATCGTGCCCACCGCCATTGAAGGCCCGGGGCAGGACGACTATCTGCGCCGGCTCGCGCAGGAACTCGATCCCGACACCGTCGTCCAGTGGACCGTCGGAGGCGCGGTACCTGGGCACCGGCGGCAACTGGCCACCGCACGCGAGATCTTCGGACGGCGACTGCTGGTGCGGGACTCCGGACCGGTCGGCGGCGCACTGGGCGGACTGTCGCTCGGCCCCTACGCGGGGCACGGCCCGGGTCTCGCCGAGGAGGCGCTCGGTCTGGTCACGGTCCCGGCGCCACGGGCCTCGCGGATCGCCCTCTCCGGGTTCGCCGACTACGCCTGGAACACCGGCGACTACGACCCCGAACGGTCCTGGTCGGCCGCGCTCGACGAGCTGACCGGCGGGGACGAGGCCGCCGTCGGCGCCCTGCGCGCCTTCGCCGGCCTCCACCGCACCGGCGGGGCGACCGCTCGTCAGGGCGGAGAACTCGCCTCCGCCGTCGCGGAGTTCCGTCGTGGCGGTCACGCGTCTCCGCTCCGGAAGGCGCTGCGTGCGGTCCACGAAGCGCCCGCGGTGCTCCGCGACCGCTTACGGGACCCCGCTTTCCTCGCCGGCCCGGGGCCATGGCTCGACGCCGTCGAGGCATGGGGCGAAGCAGCCCTGACGGCGCCGGCGTCGACGACCGGGCACCGCACCCACCGCGGTGCGGGCACCACCCTCCGCGGTGCGGGCACCGGTGGGCCTCACCTCTCGCCCGTCCCCCTCCCCGAACGCGAGCAGCCCTTCACCGAGCCGGGGCCGCGGGCCGGGACACCGGTCGAACGCGGCCCGGTCCGGGCGGAGTTCGTGCTCCCCGCGCCGGAGGAGGCTCCCCTGCGCCCGGGACCCGGCCCGACCGGGAACGAGGTCCGCCGTCCGCGTCCGGGCCGGACCTGCGAGACCCGGCCGCCCGCCGACGGCCGGGCGTGAGCGGGCCATTGACAGGTTCCGATGACCATGAAAGCTTTCCCGCACTCGAATCGGACAACGTTGTCAGCAAGGGGCGCCCAGATGCGAGAGTCGGCCGTTCGGATGCGCACGAGAACCGCCCGGTTGCTGGCGGCCGTTCTGCTCGCCGGCGGGCTGTCCGGCCCTGCGGGCTCGGCCGTGGCCGCCGGGGCACCAGCCGTCGCGGACGACCCGGCCGCGCTCGTCAACCCGTTCGTGGGCACGCAGAACTTCGGCAACACCTTCCCCGGTGCGAGCGCCCCGTTCGGCATGGTGCAGGTCAGCCCGGACACCGGCGGTCAGGGCGGCTACGACTACCAGCAGAACAAGATCCACGGCTTCAGCCAGACCCATCTGTCGGGCGTGGGCTGCGGGGTGGCCGGTGAGCTGCCGATCATGCCGACCACGGGTGCTGTCGAAAGCGTGAACCCCGACGAGTACCGCTCGGAGTACTCGCACGACGACGAGCAGGCGGAGCCGGGCTACTACCGGGTGAAGCTCCGGTCCTACGGGATCGACGCCGAGCTCACCGCGACGCAGCGGACCGGCTGGCAGCGCTACACGTTCCCGTCCACGGGCGATGCCAACGTTCTGTTCAACACCGGCAGGGCCAACCAGAAGGTGTACGACTCCGAGGTCCATGTGATCGGCGACCGGACCGTCGAGGGCCGTGTCGACGCCGGCAACTTCTGCGCGGGCAAGGACCGTCACACCGTCTACTTCACCGCCACCTTCGACCGCCCGTTCAGGACGCAGGGCACCTGGCGCGGTGCGACCCCCACGCCGGGCGGCAGGGACGCCGCCGGCGAGGGGGGCAACGGCGCCTGGGTGACCTTCGACGCGAGCGCCGACAAGGACGTCGTGGTGAAGGTCGGCCTGTCGTACACCGGGATCGAGGGTGCCCGGAAGAACCTGGCCGCGGAGACGAAGGACTCGTACGACTTCGATGCCACGCGCGCAGCCCTGCACAGCACCTGGCAGAAGCAGTTGAGGTCCGTCCGGATCGGTGGCGGCACGCGCGAGCGGCAGAGTGCCTTCTACACCGCGCTCTATCACGCGCAGTTGCACCCGAACGTGGCCGGCGACGTGGACGGCCGCTATGTGGGCTTCGACCGCACGTCCCATACGGCGGACGGCTACACGCCCTACCAGAACTTCTCCCTGTGGGACACCTACCGGCCGCAGAACCAACTGCTGGAGCTCCTCCAACCCGGTGTGGCCCGCGAGGTCGCCCTGAGCGTCGTCGCGATCGGCAGGGACGGCGGCTGGCTCCCCCGCTGGGCGCTCGCCAACAGCGAGACCAACATCATGACCGGCGATCCGGTGACCCCGTTCCTCGTCGAGGCCTGGTCCAAGGGGCTCCTGTCCGGCCACGAGAAGGAGACCTACGCGCTGCTGCGGAAGAACGCCACCGCCACACCGCCCGCCGATTCCCCCTACAACGGCCGCTCGGGCGTGGACTTCTACAGCGAACGCGGCTACATCCCGTCCGGCCTCGGACTCGGCAAGGACTGCGCGGACAAGGGCGGCGACAACGACTGCGACCACCCCGCGTCGGCCACACTCGAATACGCGGCGGCCGACGCCTCACTGGCCCTGATGGCGAAGGGGCTCGGACACGGCGCCGACGCGCGGATGTTCGCCGGCCGGGGGCAGTGGTACCGCAATCTGTGGGACTCCTCCATCGGCCAGTTCCGGCCCCGCACGTCGCAGGGCACCTGGGTGACCCCCTACGATCCGGTGGAAGCGGGCCATCAGTTCCACGAGGGCGGTGCCTATCAGTACCAGTGGCTGGTGCCCCAGGACCCGGCCGGGCTGGTCGGTCTCATGGGCGGCAGGAAGGCCACGGAGAAGCGCCTCGACGCCTTCTTCGTCCATGACAAGCTGCTGACCGACCCGGCCGGGACCGCCCGCAGCGACTGGATCTCGCAGCCGTACGACTACTACGGCAAGCCGACCTACAACCCCAACAACGAGCCCGATCTGCACGCCCCGTACATGTATCTGTGGGCGGGCGCGCCCGCGAAGACGGCGACGGTCACCCGGGCGGCGATGACGCTGTTCACCACCGGGCCCGACGGTATGACGGGCAACGACGACCTGGGCACCATGTCGGCCTGGTACGTGTTCTCGTCGCTCGGGCTGTATCCGGTGATGAGCGGTGCCGATCATCTGGCCCTGTCCAGCCCGCAGTTCGAGTCGGCGGTGGTCACGGTCGGCCGGTACGGCCGGCAGCGGGGCGGCACCCTGCGGATCACCGCTCCCGGCGCGAGTGACGAACGCCGTTATGTGCAGTCCGTGGCTCTCGACGGCGCGCCGGTCGGCCGGACCTGGCTGGACTGGGACGACGTCGCCGACGGCGGCCGTCTCGACCACCGGCTCGGCACGGCCCCGTCCGCGTGGGGTACGAGCCCGGGCGCCGAACCGCCGTCCGTCAACGCCGGGGGCGGCGCCGACCGACGCCGTCGACTGGACGCCTCGCTGCGGACCGCCGCCGACGTCGTACCGGCCGGGGGCAGCGGGCAGACGGCGCATCTGGCGGTGGACGTCCTCGCACAGTCCCCGGGGGACGTCCGGGCGACCGTCGGTGTCCGGGCTCCTGCCGGGTGGTCCGTGCGGGCGGCATCTCGGCTCACGCTGAACTCACGTCATCTGCCGGTGCAGAAGACGGTCCCCATCGCGGTCGGGGTGCCCGCCGGGACGCCGACGGGCTCCTATCCCGTACGGATCACGGTCACCGCGCCGGGCATGGCCGCGGTGGTCCGCAGCGCCACGGTCGAGGTGCGTCCGGCCGCGTCGTGCGCGGCTGAGGGCGGGTCCACCTGCGCGGTGGATCTGACGGGCGCGCTGAACCATGACGGCACGGCGACGACGGACCAGTCCGGCCAGGGTGACTTCGACGGGGGCGGCTGGAGCTACGACGCCGGGCTGCTGCCCCCCGCCGGGCCGGTCAGCTGGAACGGCACGACGTACCGGGCGCCCGACCCGTCGGGGACCGCGCCGAACTTCGTCGAGGCCCGCGGCCAGACGCTGTTGCTGCCCTCCGGGGCCCGGTCGTCGCTGCGCCTGGTGGCCGCCTCGCACAACGGTCCGGTGACCACCTCGCTGACCGTGCGCTACACGGACGGCAGTACGGCGCAGGTGCCGGTGACGATCGGCGACTGGGCGGGCTCCGCCCCGGCCGGCAGCAGCGTGGTACTCGACATGCCGCACCGGATCAAGGCCGGGCAGGGCGTCGACGGGCCGCCGGTACGGCTGTTCGGCGACTCCGCGACACTCGACAGCACCAGGTCGCCGCGCTCGGTGACGCTCCCCGACGATGCGCGGGTCGAGGTGTACGCGATCACCCTGACGTGAGCCGCTCTGCGGCCGTCCGCCGCGCTCACCCCCGCCCACCGGCACCCCCCACCTCGCACCACCCGGACCGATTTCCGAGGTAGAGCACATGAGCAGCAGAGCAGCACCGGCGGACACCGACCGTTCCGTGCCCGTCGCCGAAGCGCCGGGCCGGCGCAGGTTTCTCGGGACGGTGGTGGCCGCGACGGTCACGGCCGCCTTACCGGCGACCGCGCATGCCGCGCCGCGCGGGCCGCGGCGACTCTTTCTGGGCACCTACACCTCCGTCGCCGGTGGCGGCGCCGGCATCGGTCTCGCGGCGTACGACGACACGACCGGGCACATCACCGCGACCGGCACGGTCACCGGTGTCGGCGACCCCTCGTTCCTGGCACTCCACCCCTCCGGCGGCACGCTCTACACGGTGAACGAGCGGGAGGACGGAGCGGTGACCGCGATCCGGCTCTCATCGGACGGCCGGCACCAAGTACTCGGCAGCCGCGCCACCGGCGGCGCCGGCCCCTGTCATCTGTCCGTGCATCCGGGCGGCAACTGGCTGCTCAGCGCCAACTACACGTCCGGCAGCGTCACCGTGCACCCGATCGAGGCGTCCGGCGCGCTGGGGGCCCGCACGGCCCTCGTCACGCACTCCGCACCGCCGCCCGGCCCCGGCCAGGCGGGACCGCACGCGCACCAGATCATCACCAGCCCGGACGGCGGTCATGTCCTCGCCGTGGATCTGGGCACCGACACCGTCTACACCTACCGGCTCGACACCACGCGCGGCACACTCACCGCGGTGTCACGGGCAACGGTCCGGCCGGGTGCCGGACCGCGCCATCTCACCTTCCATCCCTCGGGCCGCTCCGCGTACGTGGCCAACGAGCTGGACAACACGGTGGCCGTCTGCGGCTACGACCCGGCCACGGGCACGCTGACCCCGGGCGCGCCGCAACCCACCGGGACGGGCCCGGGAACGAGCCATCCGGCGCAGCTCGCGGTGACCCGCGACGGCCGGTTCGCGTTTCTCGCCAACCGTGGGCACAACAGCCTGACGCGCTATGCCGTGGAGGACGGTGGAGCGCGGCTGCGGCTGCTCGGCACCGTCCCGGTCGGCGGCGACCACCCCCGGCACATCGCCCTGTCGCCGTCGCAGAATCTGTTGTTCGCCGCCAACCAGCGCTCCAGCACGGTGTCCGTGTTCCACGTCGATCGGACGACCGGAGAACTGCGGCCTGCGGGAAGCCCCTTTCGCTTTCCGGTAGCGGTCTGCGCGCTACCGCTGTAACCCATGCGGCAGCACGCCCCCGTGCTCGTGCCTCGGGGG
>NZ_JBHXSL010000043.1:0-63946 GCF_042714725.1 Streptomyces sp. NPDC058685 | reverse complement strand
CGTGTCCGGGACGTCAAAGCGCCCGCAACTCGCGCGAAGCGCGGTGAGGACCGCAGTCCCGGACATGACCCCGGAACGGCACCGGGCGCCCACCGCACAACCGGCCGCGCCACAACCACCTCGGCCCGAGCCACAAGGGCCCGAACCGAACAAGGGGCTCAGCGGCAAGGGCCCGAGCCGACAAGGGGCCGCGCCACAAGAACCCGGGGCCCAGCCATAGGCACCCGCACCGTGCATGAGGCTCAGCGTCAGAAGCCGGGCCGAACAGGAGGCGCAGCCACACGCACCCGTAGGGTGAACGCGCCCAGCACACCCCCGGGGGAACCATGTCCGTCGTCCGCGAGCTCGCCCTCGCCGCCCGCAGCGCCGCCCATCTCCCCGGCGCACGCCACCCCTGCGCCGCCTGCCGCCGTGACGAGGACGAGTCCGTTCTCGCGGACCGCGACGACGGTGTCGTCGTCCGGCACGGCGAGGCCGTCGCCAAGGCCCACGCCCCCGGTACGGATCCGAGCGGCCACCGCGCCCGCCTCGCCGTCGCATCGCACCCCCTGCTCGCGGGGATCCTCCTGCCGCCTCTCCCGCTGGACGCACAGGATGTGCACGGCAGACCGGTCACTGCCTGGCCGTACGGCGTCCCCGTGGACCCGGAGGACCCCGACGCCGCCCCCTGGGAGGAGGCGGGGGTGCTGCTCGCACGCCTGCACCGGGTGGACGTCACAGCCCTCCCCGGCCCCCTGCCGCCCATGCGCGGCCCCGCCAAGGCCGCCCGAGCCCTGGCGCGGATGGAGTCGGTGGCGGGGGAGCACCCCGCCGCGGCCGTCGTCCGCCGCGCCTGGGACCGGCTCCCGGCCTGGGCCCGCGGCGAAACCCCCCGCGCCGAGCCCCCGTCTCCCCGTGCCGACGCACCGCCGCCCCCCGGCGAGACGTCACCCACCCGCGACGCCCTCTGTCACGGCGACCTCCACCTCGGACAGCTCGTCCGCCACCCCGCCCCGTCCGGCCCCTGGCTGCTCATAGACGTCGACGATCTCGGTGTGGGGGACCCCGCCTGGGATCTCGCCCGGCCCGCCGCCTGGTACGCCGCCGGCCTGCTGTCCCCGCAGGTCTGGCAGCGCTTCCTCGGCGCGTACACGGCCGAACAGGGCCCGGCCGTCCAAACGGACGGCGACCCGTGGCACCAACTCGACGTCCCCGCCCGGGCGCTCACCGTCCAGACCGCCGCACTCTCGCTGGCCAGAGCGGTCGCCGAGAAGCGCGAAACGGACGAGGTCGATCAGATGATGATCGATGCGTGTGCTCGAATAGTCGACCTCCCGCCCGAGTTGGAGTTCGAGCCTCCGTCGTAGGCTGAACTCCTTGTCACCGGGCATGCATCCGGCGACGTCGACCGAACGGCGAGGAGCTGAAGCAGACCATGCAGTGTCCCAAGTGCCATGCAGCGATGCACACGTACAACCGCAACGGCGTCCAGATCGAGCAGTGCAGCGGCTGCCGGGGGATCTTCCTCGACTACGGCGAGCTCGAGTCCCTCACGCGTCTCGAGTCCCAGTGGCAGCAGCAGGCCCCGCCCCCGCAGGGGTACCCGGCGGCCCCGGCCCCGCAGGCCTACCCCGCCGCTCCGGCGCCCGCCTGGGGCGCCCCGCATCATGGCGGGCACCACGGTGGTCACCACCGGCAGAAGGGCTTCGGCCGGATGCTGTTCTCCTCCTGATCGCCTCGTACCCGCGGTCGTTCCCCTCGGACCGATCGATCGGACCGATCGGACCGACGGGCGCGGCGAAGAATGCGACATCCGCGGGCCCGGGCTCCCGTCCGGGCCCGCACCGCGCGCACCGCCTCCCGCACCGCGCACCGCGCGCACCCCGCGCACCGCACCCCGTGCATACCGTCGACAAAAAAGGTGCCCTCGGCATCTAGTCATGCGCATGATCGCTCTCTAGGGTGCCGCCATGACCTTCCTCGACAGGTCCCGCACCGTCGCACCCCCCGGCTGGAGCCGCTGGCTCGTTCCCCCCGCCGCTCTCTCGGTCCATCTCTCCATCGGACAGGCCTACGCCTGGAGCGTGTTCAAGCCCGCGCTCGAGTCGTCCCTCGATCTGTCCGGCACCGCCAGCGCCCTCCCCTTCCAACTCGGCATCGTGATGCTCGGCCTCTCCGCGGCCTTCGGCGGCACGCTCGTCGAACGCAACGGCCCGCGCTGGGCCATGTTCGTCTCCCTGATCTGCTTCTCCTCAGGCTTCCTGATCGCCGCACTCGGCGCCGCCACCCGCCAGTACTGGCTCGTCGTCTTCGGCTACGGCTTCATCGGCGGCATCGGCCTCGGCATCGGCTACATATCCCCGGTCTCGACACTCATCAAGTGGTTCCCCGACCGCCCGGGCATGGCCACCGGCATCGCCATCATGGGCTTCGGCGGCGGCGCCCTGATCGCCTCGCCCTGGTCCACGCAGATGCTGGACTCCTTCGGCACGGACAACACCGGCATCGCCTCGGCGTTCCTGGTCCACGGCCTGGCGTACGCGGCATTCATGTCGCTGGGCGTATTCCTCGTCCGCGTCCCGCCCGACGGCTGGAAACCGGACGGCTGGGAACCCAAGGAGCATTCCGGCACGCTGATCACCACGGCCCATGTGTCGGCCGACAACGCCCTGCGCACACCGCAGTTCTGGTGCCTGTGGGTGGTTCTGTGCATGAACGTCACCGCGGGCATCGGCATTCTGGAGAAGGCCGCGCCGATGATCACGGACTTCTTCACCGACACCCCGGCCGCCGTGACCGCCTCCGCCGCGGCGGGCTTCGTCGCCCTGCTCTCCCTCGCGAACATGACCGGCCGCATCCTGTGGTCCTCCACCTCGGACCTCATCGGCCGGAAGAACATCTACCGCGTCTACCTCGGCGTCGGCGCGCTGATGTACCTCGCCATCGTGCAGCTCGGCAACGACTCCAAGCCTCTCTTCGTCGTCTGCGCGCTGGTCATCCTGTCCTTCTACGGCGGTGGGTTCGCCACGATCCCCGCGTATCTGAAGGATCTCTTCGGCACGTATCAAGTGGGCGCCATCCATGGCCGCCTGCTCACCGCCTGGTCCACCGCGGGAGTCCTCGGGCCGCTGATCGTCAACTGGGTCGCGGACGCACAGGAGTCGGCGGGCCGCGCCGGCCCCAGCCTCTACACCGCCTCGCTGTACATCATGATCGGGCTGCTGGCCGTCGGCTTCGTCGCCAACGAGCTCGTACGGCCGGTCGACGCGCGCTTCCACGAGCCGCGGAAGGAAGGGACGGTCCATGAACAGCAGCAGGCGTAACGCGCTCGGCGTCGCGGTCTGGCTCTGGGTCGCCGTGCCCTTCGGCTACGGCCTCTACGAGCTGATCCGCAAGGCCACCCAGCTCTTCACCGGGTAGGCCGGCGGCCGGACCCGCAGACGACAGAACCCCCGGCCGTCGAGACGGCCGGGGGTTCTGGCTGGTGCGCGATACTGGGATTGAACCAGTGACCTCTTCCGTGTCAGGGAAGCGCTCTCCCGCTGAGCTAATCGCGCGGGACGATCTTGCGTGGTACTGCGTGCGCGATACTGGGATTGAACCAGTGACCTCTTCCGTGTCAGGGAAGCGCTCTCCCGCTGAGCTAATCGCGCGGGTCCCATGTCTGAAGACCGGGAAGATCCTTACGGATCAGTGGACGATACTGGGATTGAACCAGTGACCTCTTCCGTGTCAGGGAAGCGCTCTCCCGCTGAGCTAATCGTCCTTGGAGGTGGAGACGGGATTTGAACCCGTGTAGACGGCTTTGCAGGCCGTTGCCTCGCCTCTCGGCCACTCCACCAGGAGTGCAGGGGCTTCGGGAAAGATCCCCCACTTCGAGCGGACGACGAGATTCGAACTCGCGACCCTCACCTTGGCAAGGTGATGCTCTACCAACTGAGCCACGTCCGCTTGTTTCCGGATCACTTACGCGTCCCGGCGACGTGTTGAACTCTAGCGGATTCCTGGTCCAGCACAAAAACGCGTTTCCGCAGCGTGCTGACGTGTGTTCGGGCCGCAGCAGCACATCCGCACCGGTCATAGACTCGCAGACGTGCACGACCTCGCTCCTCTGGCCCGCTTCGGGCGACTCATCGCCACGGACCTCCGGGATGTCACCAGCGACCCCGAAGCTCTCGACTCCGCCGGCTTCTGGGCCGTCGTCGCGGACTTCGAGGGCGCTCTGACCTGCGCGCGCTTCGGTGACGTACGGACGGAGCCGGTGCCCGCGCCGGTCCCCGGACACTGGCGCGGGCCCGCCGTGGACGACTGGACCTCGTCGCTGGACCGGGCCGGATACACCGCCGGTGTACGGCGCATCCGCGAGCACATCGCGGCCGGCGAGGTGTATCAGGCCAACCTCTGCCGGATTCTTTCGGCACCGCTTCCCGACCCCGCCGCGGCCGACGTCGACGCCCTGACCGCACTCCTCGCGCGGGGCAACCCGGCTCCCTATGCCGGAACGATTCGGCTGCCCGGCCACGGCGTGGAGATCGCCACCGCGTCGCCCGAGCTCTATCTGCGGCGCGACGGCGCCGTGGTCGAGTCCGGGCCGATCAAGGGCACCGGCCGGACCCCGGAGGACCTGCTGGAGAAGGACCACGCCGAGAACGTCATGATCGTCGACCTCGTGCGCAACGACCTCGGCCGCGTCTGCGCCACCGGCACCGTCTCCGTCCCGGCGCTCTGCGAGATCGAGGCCCACCCGGGGCTGGTACATCTCGTCTCGACCGTACGCGGCGAGCTCGGGCCGAAGGACGGCTGGCAGGCGCTGCTGGAGGCGACCTTCCCGCCCGGCTCGGTGACCGGGGCCCCCAAGTCCAGTGCGCTGAAGATCATCGACGCGCTGGAGACCGCACCGCGGGGGCCGTACTGCGGGGGGATCGGCTGGGTCGACGCCGACCGGGGAACCGGTGAGCTGGCCGTCGGCATACGGACGTTCTGGATCGACCGCACGCCGCCCGGCGGCGCGGTCCTGCGGTTCGGCACCGGTGCGGGGATCACCTGGGGTTCCGACCCCGAACGCGAGTGGGACGAGACCGAACTCAAGGCGTCGCGCCTGCTCGCGGTAGCGTCGGGGGCGTACGTGACCGGCGGAAGGACAGCGGGATGAAGCTCTGGGTCAATGGAGGACTGCGGGACGCCGACGAGGCGCGGGTCTCGGTGTTCGACCACGGTCTGACCGTCGGCGACGGCATCTTCGAGACGGTCAAGGCCGTCCAGGGGCAGCCCTTCGCGC
Source organism: Streptomyces sp. NPDC058685 (assembly GCF_042714725.1). Classification (NCBI taxonomy): domain Bacteria; kingdom Bacillati; phylum Actinomycetota; class Actinomycetes; order Kitasatosporales; family Streptomycetaceae; genus Streptomyces; species Streptomyces sp. NPDC058685. Next base: position 58,689 of record NZ_JBHXSL010000043.1, on the reverse strand, counting down.
TCACGCTCCACCTGGAGCGGCTGAGCCGTTCCGCGGCCGGTCTCGGCCTCCCCGAGCCGGACCACGACGAGGTGCGCCGCGCCTGTGCCGCCGTGCTGGACGCCAACCCGATGGAGCTCGGCCGGCTGCGCATCACCTACACGGGCGGTGTCTCACCGCTCGGCTCCGACCGTGGCACCGCCGGCCCGACGCTGGTTGTCGCCCTCGGTGAGACCAAGCGCCGCAAGGACACGACCGCGGTGATCACCGTGCCCTGGACGCGCAACGAGCGCGGCGCGCTGACCGGCCTCAAGACCACCTCGTACGCGGAGAACGTCGTCGCGCTCGCCCGTGCGTCCGAGCACGGCGCGTCCGAGGCGCTGTTCGCCAACACGGTCGGACAGCTCTGCGAGGGCACCGGATCCAACGTCTTCGTCGTCGTCGACGGCGAGCTGCACACCCCGCCCGTGGCTTCCGGCTGCCTGGCCGGCATCACCCGCGCCCTGACGGCCGACTGGACCGGCGCCAAGGAGACGGACCTGCCGTTCGACGTGCTGGAGCGGGCCGAGGAGGTCTTCCTCACGTCCACGCTGCGCGACGTCCAGGCCGTTCACCGGGTCGACGGACGCGAGCTCTCGGACGCCCCCGGCCCGGTCACCGCGGAGGCCATGCGGGTGTTCGCGGAGCGTGCGGCGGCCGATCTCGATCCGAAGGCTCCGTAAAACCCCGTGACGGACGGCCGCCTGGCAGGTAGAACACCCCTGATGACCACCACCCTGCGGCCGACCGGGCCGTTGCAGCACGAGGCGGACGGCGCCCAGTCGCGGACCTTCGTGGTCTGCGTCAACAGCCGTCCCGTCGGTTCCGTCGAGATCGCGACCCTTCCCTCGCTCGGGCCGAGGGCGGGAACCGTCCGCTCGCTCGGCATCGACGAAGCGGACCGGCGCCGCGGCCGTGGCACGGTCGCCGCGCTCGCCGCCGAGGAGGTGCTGCGCGGCTGGGGCTGCTCGCAGGTCACGGTGTCCGTACCGCCGGAGGCCGTCGAGGCCACCCGGCTCACCGCCGCCCTCGGCTACACCGAGCGCAGCCGCAACATGCTCAAGACCCTCGCCGCCGAGCCGCCCGCGCTCCCCGAGGGCGTCGAGGCGCGGCCCATGACCGAGCCGGAGTTCCGTACCTGGTGGGACGTCCAGCACGAGGACTACGTCACCAGCTGGTCGGAGCGCGGCCTGTCGGTCGCCGAAGCGCGCGCCAAGGCCGACGCCGACCGGCACAGAAGCCTGCCCGAGGGCCTCGCCACACCGGGTGTGCGCCTGGAGGTCCTCGTCCGGCAGGGCCAGGTCGTCGGCCATCTGTTCGTCGGACGGCGCGAGCTGCGCCCCGGCGAGGAGGGCGCGTTCGTGTACGACGTGGCGGTGGCCGAGGCGCACCGCGGTCAGGGCCATGGACGTTCGCTGATGCTGCGGGCCGAGCAGGGAGCGCTGGAGTCCGGGTCGCCGCTGCTCGGACTGCACGTCTTCGCGGGCAACACCCCGGCGCTCGGTCTCTACACCTCGCTCGGGTACGAGACGACGGGCGTCAACTTCACCAAGCCCCTGCTGTAGCCCGTGGGGACAGCCCCTGAGGGCTGCCCTCAGGCTTCCGGGGATCCCTCCGCGAGGAGCCGGTCGACGATCTCCTCGATACGGGCGCGCAGCCCCTCCTGGCTCTTGCCGCCGTCGAGCCGCTCGCCGCCGACGACATAGGTCGGGGTGCCCGTGACGCCGATCGCCTTGCCCTCGGCCTGGTCGGCGTCGACGATCAGGATGTGCCTGCCGTCGATGAGCGCGGTGTCGAACTCCTCGGCGTCCAGGCCCAGTTCACGTGCGGTCTCCACCAGGAAGGCCTCACCCTCGCGGCCGAGCCGCCCGACGTGGGCGAGCACGGCCTCCGTGTACGGCCAGCCCTGACCCTGCTCGGCGGCCTCCTCGGCGGCCTGGGCGGCGGCGAAGGCGTACGTGTGCTTCTCCAGGGGGAAGTGCCGCAGCCGCAGCTCCAGCCGGTCGCCGTAGCGCTCGCGCAGGGCCCGCAGATCGTCGAGGGAGCTGCGGCAGTCGGGGCACTGGAGCTCGCACCAGACGTCCAGGACGACGGGGCGGGCGGTGGTGGAGTCGCTCATGGGGCCAGTCTCCCAGCCCGCGGCGGTGCCCACCCAACCGGGACCTGGGGAGGAGTCCGTCCCGGAGATCTCCCTGAGGTCGCACCCGACCGTGGCCGCTTTGCCGCCGTGCGGTGCAGGATGGAGGGGACGTAACCGCCCATGCCCGCCGAAGCCTGGAGGACCGGATGATTGCCGAGACCATTTGCTCCGCGGTGTCCGCGGCGGGCCTGGGCATCGCCGCCATCACGGCGTACCGCAAGCGATTCCTCGCGGCCACCAGGATCGCCGCCTACTCGCTGGTCCCGATCGGACTGGTGCTGACCGGCGCCGTCGAGTGGGCCGTCGACACCGCCTTCAGCCTCACCGCCTGGATCGGCTTCGGACTGCTGGGAGCCGCGTGGCTGCTGTTCCTGGCGACCCGCGCCGTCGAACGGCGCTCGGGCGGGACCCGCAAGGAGCGCAAGGCGGCCCGGGCCGCGGCCCAGCGCGAGGCCGTCGCACCCGCCGCTTCCGCGCCGTCCCTCGGACAGGGCGCCACTCCGGCGGCCCGTCCCGCGGCGAAGAAGCCCAAGGGGGCCGCCGGCACCGGCGAGGACTTCAGCGACATCGAGGCGATCCTGAAGAAGCACGGCATCTGAGACCGCCGCCGCTCGCGGGACCGGCGGATCGGGGGATCGGCCGGGCGGGACCACGAGGTCGGGCCCGCGGGACCAGGAGACCGCGTCCCGAGCGAACACGGGAACGGATGAACTCCCAAAGTCGCGGGGCGTGTTGCCCGATCACGGCGGCCCGCACTGCGTCATCATCACCCCGAGATGGTCGATACCTCCCGGGGCGAGGCCCCCGCACCGCCGCAAGAGCCGCGAGGCTGTCTCTTCGCGCTCTCCCAGCCGCCCCTGATGATCTTTCTGACGGTGATCGGCGTCCTGCTGCTCATGGCAGCCGTGCACGATCTGTTCCTCCTGTGAGCGGCCCGGGGTGAGAGCCGGAACTTCCGCGCAGGGGCCCTGGCCGGCGCGCTGCGGCTCAGCCCGCGGCTTCCTTGCGGCGGGCGCGGTACGCGGCCACATGCAGACGGTTCCCGCAGGTGCGGCTGTCGCAGTAGCGGCGGGAGCGGTTGCGCGAGAGGTCGACGAAGGCGCGCCCGCAGTCCGGGGCCTCGCAGCGCCGCAGCCGCTCCTGCTCGCCCGCGACCACGATGAAGGCCAGCGCCATCCCGCAGTCGGCGGCGAGGTGGTCGGCGATCGAGGCGCCGGGCGCGAAGTAGTGCACGTGCCAGTCGTAGCCGTCGTGGTCGGTCAGCTGCGGGGTGGTGCCCGCGGCCGCCACGAGCTCGTTGACCATCTCGGCCGCGCTGCGGGGGTCGGTCGCCGCGAAGATCTCGGCGAACCGGCCGCGGACGTCCTGCACGGCCTTGAGGTCCCGGTGGCCGAGCTCACCCACGCCGCTGATGTCGTGACCGCGCGCGAAGTCGTACAGCGCGGCGACGTTCGCGAGCCCGTCCCCCTGGTCGGTCTCCGGTGCGGTGTTCACCAGATCGACGACGGTGTCGAGGGCGATCCTGGTGTCGTGGGGAATCAGCACGATTCGCTCCCTGGCCTGCTGCGGGCGGGTCCCCGCCGAATTGCGCTGACTCTAGCGGTTCGCGCCGATGTCCGCCGTATGAGGTTGTCCGCGCGGCGCCGTCTCCCCGAGTAGGACGGCGCCGTGCAGCTCTCTGCCTGGCTCAGCTTTCGGCCAGGATGTGCGAGAGCTCCGTGTCGAGATCGAAGTGACGATGCTCGGTGCCGGGTGGCACGGCTGCGTCGGTCCGCTTCAGGAACGACTCCAGGGCCCGCGCCGGGGCCTCGAGCAGTGCTTCGCCCTCCGGGGAGCTCAGCGCGATGCAGACGACGCCCTGGCCATGACTGCGTGACGGCCAGACTCTGACGTCGCCCGTGCCGGTGGGCCGGTGCAGCCCCTCGGCGAGAAGGTCGCGGGCGAAGACCCACTCGACCGTCTCTTCGGCTCCGGTGTGGAAGGTGGCGTGCACGGCATAAGGATCGGCCGTGTCATACCGCAGGCCCGCGGGTACAGGCAGTGAAGACTCGCTCGATACAACGAGGCGCAGGTGCAGCTCGCAGCTGACCGTGGTGTTCATAAGCGCCAGGGCCTTTCGCTCAGTGTGCGCTCGGGGATTCGCACGTCGGCGAAATCGACATGCCACCTACGGTGCCGTTGTAAACCCCTCTGACCGTTTTGTGATCCTTCATGTCCCTCGTACGGGGGTGTATTACTTTGGGTCATACGGCCATTCCGGTGACGTCATCCGATCCGGTACGTTTGGGCCCATGAATGCGGAGAGTGACGAGCGGGGGAAGGCCACGGCGGTGGCCTCCAACCCCGTGACGGGGGACGTAACGGCGCCGGAAGGGGCCGAGCCGGAGCTCGGGTCCCGTGCGCCCCATTTCATCAAGCGGTCGAAGCCGCTGCACCTCAGCTGGCAGGTCGGTGTCTTCGTGGTCGGCCTCGCGGTCGTCGGCGCCGGCATCGTGATGCTGCCGCTGCCAGGACCCGGCTGGCTGGTGATCTTCGGCGGCATGGCGATCTGGGCGACCGAGTTCGTCTGGGCCCAGCTGGTGCTGCGCTGGACCAAGCGCAAGGTCACCGAGGCGGCACAGCGGGCTCTCGATCCCAAGGTCCGCCGGCGGAACATCATCCTCACCACGATCGGTCTGGTGATCATCGCGGTGCTGGTCGGGATCTACGTCTGGAAGTTCGGCTTCGAGATGCCGTGGAAGATCAAGGAGTGAGACGGAACGGGTCGGGGACCCTCCCCCGGCGCGCGGCCGGGGGGACCCCCGCCATGGGGTAATGTTTGCGATGCGCCCGGGCGATTAGCTCAGTGGGAGAGCGCTTCGTTCACACCGAAGAGGTCACTGGTTCGAACCCAGTATCGCCCACCCGGACCGAAGGCCCCGGAGACCAACAGGTCTCCGGGGCCTTCGGCGTTGCGGCCTCAGTGCATCCGGCCGAGGGACTCCCGCAGCCTGCGCGCGTCACGCAGCCGCTGCTCGTACGTGGCGCCCACTGCGAGGAGCAGCATTCCCGCCAGCGCGGGAGGCAGCCAGCGCGGCAGGGCGCCGACGACCTGGACGACGTACGGCGCCAGCTCGTGCAGCGCGTCCAGGGCGAGGACCGCGCCGCCGAGCACCAGCAGCGCCTGGAGGCGCAGCCGGGCGCCGGCGAGCGTGATGGCGAGTGCCGCGACGCCCAGCAGCAGCGGCCGCAGCCAGTGCTGGTCGCCCCATGCGGCGATCAGGCTCGGCAGCAGCGTCGCGGCGAGCCCGGGGCCGTACGCCGGCCACGAGGAGGCCGCCGGGTCGCGGCGCCGGCGCAGGACGCCGATGGCGAGCGCGGGGATCGTCACGGGCAGCGTGTACGCCTCCGGGGTGGAGACGTCCGAAGCGGCCAGGCGCACCCAGGTCGCCAGGACGAACAGCACCGTCGCGGTCGCGCCGGCCGTGATGCGGCGCTCGGTCCGCAGAGCGGTGCCGGCGGCGATGACACCGCAGAGCGCGAGGACCAGGGCGAGGGTCGGCCGGTCGCCGGCGGCGAGGACGACCGCGAAGAGGGCTGCTGCCGCTCCGGTGCACTCCAGAGGCAGCGTGACCGGGTGCGTACCGAGCCGGTGGGCGAGCAGCGCGACGGCGGCGGGCACCAGCAGGATCAGCAACGCCGCCTGATGGGGCGGGAGTTCGGTCGCTCCCGCGAACGCGCCCAGCAGGGCGGTCGTGAACACGGCTGCCGCACAGGCCAGTACGGACCTGATCGCGGTGCCGGTCCGGGCGACGACCGCGGCCACGGTGAGCGCGGCGACGAGCGTGCCGAGCACGGTGAAGGTCGCCGGCCGGGTCGCGAGGGCCGACACCGTGACGCCGGCCGCCCCGGCCAGGCCGCAGGCGAGCGCGACGGTGGCGGTGACGGGGGAGCGCCGGGCGGCGAGCGCCAGCATGCCGAGCGTGAGGGCGAGATGGAGCGCCACGGCGAGGCCGTACCCGAGCCCGAAGGCGGGCGGTGCGACGACCAGGGCGGCCCAGCCGAGTGCGAGGGCGCCGCCGCGGGCCAGTTCACGGTGGGACGGCCGGGCCGCGGCGGAATCGCCGGTGCCGGGGGACCAGGCGGCCCACGGGCCGGTAGCGGGTGCGTCCTGACCGCCCGCCGCCGTGCCGGGACGGTCCGTGCCGGCGGTCCTGTCGTCGGGTCCGGACGGCTCCTCGGCGGGTGCGGCGGCCGCCGACGGACCGGCGGCGGACGGGCCGGGCGCCGGGTGAGGGCGTGCCGAGGAGAGCGGTGCGTCCGGGGCGTGGTCGTGCGCGGCCGCCGCAGCAGGTCCGGCCGACGGCGCGGCAAGCTCCGGGCGACGCGAGAAGAGCACCAGCACACCCGCGACCACGAGCAGGACGACCGGCGCGGACGTCAGACCCTCCGCGGGGAGGTCCGTGCCCAGGGAGGCACGGGCGTCCGCCGGGGCGCCCGACCAGATGTCCGGCAGCACCGAGAGCGGGCCCGCCAGTGTCACCAGCAGCAGCGGCAGTGCGGCGAGGACGGCGAGGCCCTGGACCGCGGCCGACGCGTAGACCGGCCCCGGCACCAGACGCCGCGGCAGAGGCGAGCGGACGACGCCCAACAGGGCGACCGCGCACAGCAGATGGATGAGGATGCCCCACCCGTCCTCCGGCGCCACCGCGGCCCGTACGAGACCGCCCACACCGGCGATCAGTGCCAGGCCGGCGACCACCGACGCGGCGACCGTGACCATGGGCACGCGCCACGCCGTGAACATCGCGACACCCGCCGAGGCCGTCAGCAGCGCGGCCGGCGCGAGGGCCGCGACCGGTCCGGCGGCCGTCACCGACTGCCCCAGGCCGATCAGCATCGCCGCGCCACCCGTCACCGCGGCACCGACCAGGGCGATCCCGCGGATACCGTCCCGCTTCAGCCACACCGCGGCCGCGACATCGAGCGCGGCCGTCGCCAGCAGCGCCCACTCCATCGGCGGCGCTCCCGCCGAACCGGTCAGCGACCAGAGCCACAGCGGGAGTTGGGCCGTCACCGCGGCGACCGGCAGCGGCGTCCGCAACCGGGGGAGCACGGAGGAGTACGCCGTCCAGGCGGCGGCGAGAACGGCCGCCGCCGCGGCCGAGTAACCGAGCCCGCTCGTCTCCGGCAGGGCGACCGCGTGCAGCGCGTAGGCGTCCAGCACCATCAGCACCATCCCGAGCGCGGCCACCGCCTCCGCGGTCGAGGTGAGCCCGCGGCGCACCAGCAGGGCCGGGGTGGCGAGCGCGGCCACGGTGACGGCGCCGAGGACGGCCGACCGCCCTCCGATGCCCATGTGGCCCCAGCTGACGAGCGTGAAGGCGATCGCCGCGATGGTCAGCAGAATGCCGCCCAAGGTGAGCAGCAGATTCTGCACGTTGGGCGGTGACGTCTCGGCGGGTGGTGCCGCGAATGGCCGTCCGCCATGGGCCCATGCGGCCTGGGGCGGTGCGGCGACGGGCCGGATCAGGGTGAGCAGCCAGGCGCGGCGGGCCAGCAACTGGGCCCGGCGGGCGTCCAGTCGGGCCAGCTCGCGGTCGAGTATCGCCAGTTCCTCGGCGGGTGGCGGAACGTTGTCCATGCTCGGAGTGTGGCCCCCGCCACAGTGGCGGACATGCGCGCGCGTACTCAGATCGCGTATGAGTACCGCCCGGGCCCGCCTCCCGGGCGCAGACTTGGGCCATGAACTGGTCTCACTACCGTTTTCGGAGCGTCTGGGATCTCGGGGCCGCGCCCGCGGCCGTGTACGCGGCGCTCGAACGGGCCGAGGAGTACCCGCGCTGGTGGCCGCAGGTCCGCGAGGTCATCCCGCTCGACGAGGTGAGCGGTACCGCGCGCTTCCGCTCGTTCCTGCCGTACGACCTGTTCGTCACCGCCCGCGCCCTCCGGGGCGACCCCGCGGGGCTGGTGCTGGAGATCGGGTTGGAGGGCGATCTGGAGGGCTGGGCGCGCTGGACGCTCGCCCCCCGCGGGGAGGGCACGCGCGTCGTCTACGAGCAGGAGGTGGAGGTGCGGAAGCCGCTGATGAGGCGGCTGGCTCTGCCCTGCCGTCCGGTCTTCCGCGCCAACCACGCGGCCATGATGCGCGGTGGCCGCCGCGGGCTGGCGGCGTACCTGCGGACCGGCTGAATGAGATTTGAAGGCAGACGGCCGGGGCCTGTATGGTTCAGTCCGTTCCCGGGCGATTAGCTCAGTGGGAGAGCGCTTCGTTCACACCGAAGAGGTCACTGGTTCGAACCCAGTATCGCCCACCGGGAAAGGCCGGTCCGTCACTGACGGACCGGCTTCTCTGCTGTACGGGGTCGTGCCCCGCGGGCGTACGCGTCAGGCGGCGGCGGGCAGTTCGGGCCGCAGCGGCCAGGCCGGGTCGACCATCTCCGGGGTGCCGCTGCGGGCGAACCACGCCTGAAGCCCCCGTGCCTGCGCCGCGTGCCACACCGCCTGGAGCGTGTGCAGCTCGGCCGCGGACAGCCGCTCCGTCCGGGTGGCGAAGCGGCGGCCCACCGCACGGGTCACCTCCATCGCCGCCAGGGCGTCGGCGGCCGCGTCGTGCGCCTCGTCGAGCACCACCTCGTACTGAGCGCACAGATCGGTCAGGGTGCGCTTGCCCTTGCGGTAGCGGTCCAGGTGTTTGTCCAGAACCCTCGGATCGAGCACGCACAGCGGCTTGTTCTCCAGATAGCGGGCGAGCGACGAGGCACGGTGCCGCCGCAGCTCACGGTCCAGCATGGTCAGATCGAACGGCGCGTTCATCACCACCAGCGGCCGGGACGCGGCGCACTGCTCGGCCAGCGCGCGGGCTATCTCCTCCATCACCGGTGCCGGCCAGCGGCCGTTGCGCTGCAGATGGTCGTCGGTCAGACCGTGGATCTCGGTCGCCCCGGGCGGTACGGGAACGCCGGGGTTGACCAGCCAGCGGGTGACACGAGGCCGCCCGCCCGCCATGTCCTGCACGACGACCGCCGCAGAAACGATGCGGTCCTCCTCCACGTCCACTCCGGTGGTCTCGGTGTCAAATGCGGCCAGCGGGCCGTCGAACCAGTGCGTCATCCCCGAACTCCTCGCACACGTCTGGTAGATGGAGAAAACCCCTGCCCGAATTCGTGATACCCGGGCCGTTTGCGCTGTACGCCGGGCGGTGACAACACAGATGACAGACAGAGAAATTGACGCTCTGTCGTCTGGACTTCGATTCAGTACCGCCCGGAAGGCACGAAGAGCAATGGCTCTCCCGCAGCCCGAATTTGGGGGTACCTCCCGTGCCGAGAGCGTCGGGGGAGGGCTGCTGTCCCCACGGACGGCACCACTGCGCGGCTCACTCGCCACCACCGCCTGCATGGAGACCCTCCAGGTGGGCTATCTCCACGCCGTCGCGGCCGCTGCCGGATGCTCGCTCTCCCAGCCCTTTCCGGACAACGGCATCGACTGGCACGTCAGTCACAGCTCGGCCGGTCACACCGTCGACGACGAGGTGACGATAAAGGTGCAGTTGAAATGCACCTATCAGATCCCTCCGCATCCGCCGGGTCCCGCTTTCTCCTTCACGCTCGACAACGACCATCTGGTGAAACTGGCCCGCACCCCGGTGTCCGTGCACAAGATCCTCGTCGTGATGCTCGTTCCGCGGACCCAGGACGAATGGCTGCGCGCCAGTCATGACCGGCTCGATCTGCGCCACTGCTGCTACTGGACCAACCTGGCCGGCCACCCGGTGACGGGCAGGCGCAGGACCACAGTGCGGATCCCGACCTCACGGATCTTCGACGACCGTGCGCTCTGCGAGATCATGACGCGGGTCGGGGCGGGAGGGAGACCCTGATGCACCGGCCCTTCGACGAATCTGTACGGCCGCATCCGACCGGGGAGGCGCCAGGACCCTGGTACGGAAGCGAACCGGATCCCGCCCAGGTCGACCCCGTCGTCCTGGGCGCGCTGCTCGACCGGCACGGCTGGCGGCGGCGCGGGGGAGCGGCGGGCCGCTACGCCCGCTGGACACCGCCCGGTCCGTCCGTGGGCGGCACCAGCCTGCTCGTCCCCGAGAGCCGGTCCTTCCCCGACTGCGACGACCTGCTGTCCGAGGCGCTCGTCGCGCTCGCCCGCAGCGCCGCCCCCTCCGCTCGCGAGGTGCTGGTCGGGCTCACCCTGCCCAGCGACGAGGTCCGCTGGTGGCGCGATGTGCCGCAGGGGCCCTCGGGCACCGCTGCCTGGACCGTGCAGGAACAGATGCGCGCGGCCGCCCGGCAGATGCTGCTGGCGGGCGCCCTCGCGGCCCGCGGCCGGGCCGGCTACTACGGCGCGCGCCACCGACGGCAGGCTCATGCCTCGCTCGAAGGCGTGCTGGTCGGGCCCGCTCCGGGCGGGCGCAGCCTCACCGCCTTCGTGCCCGTGGCCGGTGGCCGTGCCGTCGTGGTGCGGCTCCACCACGCCCTCCAGGCGGCCCGCGAGGCCACCGACTACCAACGGGCCACCGGTGGAATGGAGGCCTTCGACCAGGCGGTCGAGCTGGGTGTCAGCCGCGAGTTGACCGAGGCCGTCATCGCACTCGTGCGCGGCTCGGAGGGCGCGCGGATCGAGCTGGCGTGGTCACCCGCGGCCGGGGTGCCCGAAGGGTGCGCTCCCGTCAGCGAGCCGGTGGAGTTCTCTCCCGGGGACCTGCCCGCCCTGCGGGAGGCGGGGGCACGCTATCTCCAGGACGAGCCGTCGGTGCCGGTGCGGATCACGGGCACGGTGATCCGGATGCGGCGCTCGGGGCCGCGGGGTCCGGGGACCGTACGGCTGCGGGTGCTGGCCGGGGCGGAGGTGCCGCACATCAGGGTGGCGCTGGAGGAGGACGCGTACCGCACCGCCGGCCATGCCCATCTCGTCGGACTGCCCATCCGGGTGGTCGGCCGGCTGGAGAGCCGGGGCGGTTTCCGCCGGCTCACGGACGCCACGCATGTGACACCCGTCCAGGTCGACGATGCCGAGCGGGACCGGCTGATGAAGTCGCTCCACGAGAATCTGGACTTCTTCGAGGACGCCTGCGGCGCGGGTGAATGACGGGCGGGACCTGGGAGTGGGGGGCCGCGGCGACGGAGGAACCGTTTAGCGGGCGGCCCCCTCGGCTCGGTACGATTCAGGCTGCGCGCAGTGTCCACTGCCGCAGCCCCCTCAGTCAGGAGAGACCGGTGTCAGACGTCCGTGTGATCATCCAACGCGATTCCGAGCGGGAAGAGCGCGTGGTGACGACGGGCACTACGGCTGCCGAGCTCTTCACCGGCGAGCGCACCGTCGTCGCGGCGCGGGTGGCCGGTGAGCTGAAGGACCTCGCGTACGAGGTCAGGGACGGCGAGGAGGTCGAGCCCGTCGAGATCTCCTCCGAGGACGGTCTCAACATCCTGCGGCACTCCACCGCGCACGTCATGGCGCAGGCCGTGCAGGAGCTCTTCCCCGAGGCGAAGCTGGGCATCGGCCCGCCGGTCAGGGACGGTTTCTACTACGACTTCGACGTCGCGAGGCCCTTCACGCCGGAGGACCTCAAGGCCGTCGAGAAGAAGATGCAGGAGATCCAGAAGCGCGGTCAGCGCTTCTCGCGGCGTGTGGTGAGCGACGAGGTGGCCCGCGAGGAGCTGGCCGCTGAGCCGTACAAGCTGGAGCTCATCGGGCTCAAGGGCTCCGCCTCCTCCGACGACGGGGCCGACGTCGAGGTCGGTGCCGGCGAGCTGACCATCTACGACAACCTCGACGCCAAGACGGGCGAGCTGTGCTGGAAGGACCTCTGCCGCGGTCCGCACCTGCCGACCACCCGCAACATCCCGGCGTTCAAGCTGATGCGCAACGCCGCCGCGTACTGGCGCGGCAGCGAGAAGAACCCGATGCTCCAGCGCATCTACGGCACCGCCTGGCCCTCCAAGGAGGAGCTGAAGGCGCACCTGGAATTCCTCGCCGAGGCCGAGAAGCGCGACCACCGCAAGCTGGGCAGCGAGCTGGACCTGTTCTCCATCCCGGAGCAGATCGGCTCGGGTCTGGCGGTCTTCCACCCCAAGGGCGGTGTCATCCGCCGGGTCATGGAGGACTACTCGCGCCGCCGGCACGAGGAGGAGGGGTACGAGTTCGTCTACACCCCGCACGCCACCAAGGGGAAGCTGTTCGAGACCTCGGGTCACCTGGACTGGTACGCCGACGGCATGTACCCGCCCATGCAGCTCGACGAGGGCGTGGACTACTACCTCAAGCCCATGAACTGCCCCATGCACAACCTGATCTTCGACGCGCGCGGCCGGTCCTACCGTGAACTGCCGCTGCGCCTCTTCGAGTTCGGCACCGTGTACCGCTACGAGAAGTCGGGCGTCGTGCACGGCCTCACCCGGGCCCGCGGCTTCACCCAGGACGACGCGCACATCTACTGCACCAGGGAGCAGATGGCGGACGAGCTCGACTCGACGCTGACCTTCGTGCTGAACCTGCTGCGCGACTACGGTCTGACCGACTTCTACCTCGAACTCTCCACCAAGGACCCGGAGAAGTTCGTCGGCTCCGACGAGGCGTGGGAGGAGGCCACCGAGACGCTGCGCAAGGTGGCCGAGAAGCAGGGCCTCCCGCTGGTCCCGGACCCGGGCGGCGCCGCGTTCTACGGCCCGAAGATCTCGGTGCAGACGAAGGACGCCATCGGCCGGACCTGGCAGATGTCGACCATCCAGCTCGACTTCAATCTGCCGGAGCGCTTCGACCTGGAGTACACCGGGCCGGACGGGTCCAAGCAGCGTCCGGTCATGATCCACCGCGCGCTGTTCGGCAGCATCGAGCGCTTCTTCGCGGTGCTGCTGGAGCACTACGCGGGTGCGTTCCCGGCATGGCTCGCCCCGGTCCAGGCGGTCGGCATCCCGGTCGGCGACGCCCACATCCCGTATCTCCAGGAGTTCGCCGCGGACGCGAAGAAGAAGGGCCTGCGGGTCGAGGTGGACGCGTCCTCGGACCGGATGCAGAAGAAGATCAGGAACCAGCAGAAGCAGAAGGTCCCGTTCATGATCATCGTCGGTGACGACGACATGAACGCGAACACGGTCTCGTTCCGCTACCGCGACGGTTCGCAGGAGAACGGCATCCCGCGCGAGGAGGCCCTCGCGAAGCTGGTGAAGGTCGTCGAGGACCGCGTCCAGGTCTGACCGAAGGTCTACGGCCGCAGGCCGTCCGAAGCCCCCGGGGTGCCCCCCGGGGGCTTCGTCTCTTCGGCCTTCTTCTCTTCGTCCTGCGCGAACGTCTGCAGCAGCCAGGACGAGAACGACCCCGTCACCGCTCCCAGCAGCGCGACGCCGCCCACCATCATCCCCACCGCCACCACACGTCCCCGCGGAGTCACCGGTGTCATGTCTCCGTAGCCGACCGTCGTCACGGTCGAGGAGGTCCACCAGATCGCGTCGCCGAAGGTCTTGATCGTCGCGCCCGGCGCGTTGCGCTCGTCGTGGTAGACGCTGAGTGCTCCCGCGAAACCCAGCAGCAGCGTCGACAGCCCCGCGTACGCGATCACCCGGGCCTGCAGAGGCAGCCGGGCGTGAGCGTGGCGGCGCTGCACCGCCTCGTAGATCTTGACGATCCGCAGGGGCCGCAGCAGCGGCAGCACCACGACGATCGCGTCCATGACGTGTCGGCGGACGAACGCGAGGCCCTCACCGCTCAGCCTCCAGCGCACCGCGTAGTCCACGATGAACAGCGCCCACGAGGCGAAGGTGACCGCCTCACACAGGGCGTACCAGCCGGCCGGGAGGTTCTCCGCGAGGACCCGGACCGTGAAGGAGGCGAGGAAGAGCGCCGAGGCGGCGAGCATCGGGATCTCGATACGCCGCTGCCAGCGCTCCACCGGGCTTTCGTCGGTCATGGCCCCAGCATCGCGGGGTGCGCCGTGGGCCGCCCCCGGCGACACGCCCCGTACAGGCGAAGTCATATGCTGCACAGCATGACCAGTGAGCCGGAGCAGCAGATCGGAGTGGGGACGCCGGACGCGTTCCAGCGTCTGTGGACGCCCCACCGGATGGCCTACATCCAGGGCGAGAACAAGCCGACCGGCCCCGGCGCCGAGGACGGCTGTCCTTTCTGCGCCATTCCCGCGAAATCCGACGAGGACGGGCTCGTCATCGCGCGCGGCTCGCACGTCTACGCGGTGCTCAACCTCTACCCGTACAACGGCGGGCACCTGATGGTGGTGCCGTTCCGTCATGTCGCGGACTACACGGAGCTGGACGACGCCGAGACCGCGGAACTGGCGGCCTTCGCCAAGCGGGCCATGACCGCTCTGCGCAACGCCTCGGGCGCGCACGGCTTCAACATCGGCATGAACCAGGGCTCCGTCGCCGGCGCCGGGATCGCCGCGCATCTGCACCAGCACGTCGTGCCCCGCTGGGGCGGGGACACCAACTTCATGCCGGTCGTCGGGCACACCAAGGTCCTGCCGCAGCTGCTCGCGGACACCCGCACCATGCTGGCCGAGGCCTGGCCCGCGTAGCGCCGTACGCCGGCCGCCGGGCCCTTCGCCAAGGGCCCGGCGTCTGCTGTCCGCCCGATCGCCGGGCTGTGAGTCGACCGGCGTTACGCGTCGTAGAGGTCTGCCTTACGCGGCGTCGGGTCCTGGACGAAGCTGCTGACCACCATGGAGCGGCTGCCGAAGCGGTCCGTGTCCACGCCGTTCTCCTCCAGCACCCTGATCGCCGCCGCGTGCGCCACGCGCAGCACCGGGGTGGCGGCGCGCATCGCGTCGTCCGCCATGAACCGGTGCCGCCAGGGCTGGTCCGCCCAGGCGTGCCGCAGTCCGAACGGCTCGGGGAGCACCAGCTTGCCGCCGAGGAAGTCGAGCAGCGGCGGGTACCAGGTGAAGGGCGCCCGCACCGCGAGGCGCACCACCTCGCGGGGCTCCACCAGCGGAAGCTGGCGGTCGACGGTCTCCCAGAAGCGGACCGTCTTGCTCACCGTCACGGTCTTGGGCGAGGGCTTGGTCGTGAACAGCGGGTGCACCGGCCCGAGCGCGTGTCCGGTGACCTCGATGCGCAGGGTCTCGTGGAGCACGGTGACCGTGATCATCATGGTGATCACCAACTGGCCGTCCCAGAGCGTGAACTGCACGCCCAGATAGTGCCGGTTGCCACCGCCGAACTGCTGGTGGTTGCAGATGCGCTGTATCTCGTGGCCCTTGACCTGGAAGGCCTCCACGTCCTGGCCCTCGGGGCGCGCCACTTCCTTGGCGTTCTCGCCGACGGGGGAGACGATCCAGTGCTTGACCGACGGCTTGGGGAAGCCGCCCGAGTTCAACGGGCCGCGCTCCAGCATCTTCATCTTGTCGTGTATCGCGCGGACCACGTCCCAGCTGCGGAACTGGTTGATGTCCTTGCCCGGCTCTTTGGAGACCAGTTCCTCGGCCATCTGCCAGCTGCCCCACCGCGTGCCCATGCCGAGTATGCCCTTGGGGCCTGCGTAGAAGACCGAGTTGGACTGCTGCTCGGCGGTGAGCTTCTCCAGGCCCTGGCGCAGTTGCTCGCGCGCGGTCTCGTTCGGGTGTCCGGGGACGGCCTCGGGGACCTTGGCGCCGATGCCGCCGCCCGCGAGCAGCGAGTCCCAGCGGGCCCGCATGTCCTTGGCCGTCGCTTCGCAGACCCGCTTGGCGAGCATCCAGCCGATGACGGGGGCGACGAGCATGACGCGCAGATACAGCGCCCAGAAGCCGCCGAAGGGCAGCTTGAACAGGAAGAGGGCGATCAGACCCCCGACGGCGACGAGCAGCAGGGTGCCGAGCGCCCCCGCGCTCTTGTTCTGGGCGCCCGCGAGGGTCCGGCGCAGCTGGAACACGGCCATCCACAGCAGCATTCCGGGCAGGAAGACCAGCCCGAACAGCGCCGTGATGCCGGTCAGTCTGGTGTCCCGCTCCTTGCGTATGCCGGTGGCCGCGAGGCAGTGCTCGACGACGGACTGCGGCTCGGTCCCGAAGGACTGGATCAGCGCCTTGCGGGCGCCCCCCAGCGTCCGCGTCTGCACGGCGCGCGAGAACGCCTCGCCCAGATTCGGCTCGAAGAGCGAGAACTTGCCCGGCTTCACGGCGGACGTGTGCCATTCGTTGTTCGCCTTGAGGATCTCGGCCACCGGCCCGTCGCGGTACGCCGCCGAGGCGAGGGCATGCGTCGCCGCGGTCTGCCCGGCGGCGCCCGTGAGCGGCACCTGCGCCCCTGGACTGAAGTCGAAACCGTCGCTCGCCACTGCCGCCCCCTCGCCGCGCTGCATCCGCACTGCGGCCTGTTCCCAACTACCGTGCCTCGCACACCTGCTGAGCTGCGCAGCTCAGCGTATCGGGGGCGCACGGCATTCGTCACAGGACGGCCCGATGCCGCCCGCCGCACGGCCGCCGGCGGACGGCACCCTCGCCTACGAGCCGTTCCCGCCCTGGCCACGCACCTTGTCGGCCACCTGCTGGGGCATCGGTTCATGACGGGCGTACGCGCGGGAGAACTGGCCCGTGCCGTGGGAGATCGAGCGCAGATCGACGGCGTACCGCCCGATCTCGATCTCGGGTACCTCGGCCCGCACCAACGTGCGTGATCCGCTGGTCTGTTCCGTTCCCACGACCCGGCCGCGCCGTCCCGACAGATCGCTCATCACCGGGCCGACGTACTCGTCCGACACCAGCACCTGCACCTCGGCCACCGGCTCCAGCAGATGGATGCGGACGTCCGCCGAGGCCTCGCGCAGCGCGAGCGCGCCCGCCGTCTGGAACGCGGCGTCGGAGGAGTCGACCGAGTGCGCCTTGCCGTCCCGCAGCGTGATCCGTACGTCGACGAGCGGGTATCCGGCGGCGACGCCGCGCGCCGCCTGGGCGCGCACTCCCTTCTCCACGGACGGGATGAACTGCCGCGGGACCGCGCCGCCCACCACCTTGTCGACGAACTCGATGCCGGAGCCGGCGGGCAGCGGCTCCACGTCGATCTCGCAGATCGCGTACTGGCCGTGTCCGCCGGACTGCTTCACATGCCGTCCGCGCCCGGTCGACTTCCCGCCGAACGTCTCGCGCAGCGACACCTGGTAGGGCACGACGTCGACCTGGACGCCGTAGCGGCTGCGCAGCCGTTCCAGGGCCACGTCCGCGTGCGCCTCGCCCAGACACCACAGCACGACCTGGTGTGTGGCCTGGTTCTGTTCCAGCCGCATCGTCGGGTCCTCGGCGACCAGCCGCGAGAGGCCCTGGGAGAGCTTGTCCTCGTCCGCCTTGCTGTGGGCCTGGATGGCCAGCGGCAGCAGCGGGTCCGGCATCGTCCACGGCTCCATCAGCAGCGGATCGTCCTTGGACGAGAGCGTGTCGCCGGTCTCCGCGCGGGAGAGCTTCGCGACGCAGGCGAGGTCTCCGGCGAAGACGTGGCCGAGCGGGCGCTGCTGTTTGCCGAAGGGCACGGAGAGCGCGCCGACACGTTCGTCGACGTCGTGGTCCTCGTGTCCGCGGTCGGAGAGTCCGTGCCCCGACACATGCACCGTCTCGTCGGGCCGCAGAGTGCCGGAGAAGACACGGACGAGCGAGAGCCGGCCGACGTACGGGTCGGACGCCGTCTTGACGACCTCGGCCACCAGCGGGCCATCGGGGTCGCAGCTGATCTGCGGGCGGGGCGCGCCCGAGGGGGTGGTGACGACCGGGGACTGCGGCTCCAGCGGGGTGGGGAAGCCGCCGGTGATCAGTTCGAGGAGTTCGACCGTGCCGAGTCCCTGCTTGGCGCCGTCGGCCGCCGGGGCCGCGGCGAGGACCGGGTGGAAGATGCCGCGCGCGACGGCCTTCTCCAGATCGGTGATCAGGGTCTTGATGTCGATGTCCGCACCCGTGAGGTAGCGGTCCATCAGGGTCTCGTCCTCGCTCTCGGCGATGATCCCCTCGATGAGCCGGTTGCGGGCCTCCTGAAGCAGCGGTGCCTGATCCGGGTCCGGTGGCGTCTCTTTGCGCTCGCCGGAGGAGTAGTCGAAGATCTTCTGGGACAGCAGCCCGACCAGGCCGGTGACGGGTGCGTGGCCGTCCGGGTGCTGGGGCCCGTACTGCGGCAGATACAGCGGCAGCACGGCGTCGGGGTCGTCTCCGCCGAAGATCTCTCCGCAGACCCGGGTCAGCTCCTCGAAGCCGGTCCGCGCCGTCTCCAGGTGGGTGACGACGATGGCGCGCGGCATGCCCACCGCGGCGCACTCCTCCCAGACCATGCGGGTCGCGCCCGCGATCGCCTCGGGTTCCTGGGCCGCCGAGACAACGAAAAGGGCCGCGTCCGCGGCTCGCAGACCGGCCCTGAGCTCCCCGACGAAGTCGGCGTATCCGGGAGTGTCCAGAAGATTGATCTTGTACCCGCCCCACTCGACGGGGACCAGCGACAGCTGTACGGAGCGTTGCTGCCGGTGTTCGATCTCGTCGTAGTCGGAGACGGTCCCGCCGTCCTCCACCCTTCCTGCCCGGTTGACCGCTCCCGCGGTGAGCGCGAGAGCCTCGATCAACGTCGTCTTTCCCGATCCGCTGTGGCCGACCAGCACCACGTTCCGTACGGATGAGGGCCGGTCGGCCGTCGCCGCCCTGCCGGCGGCTCCGGTGTGTCCACTCGCCTTGTCGCCCATGATTCTTGCCTCCCGATCGATTGCACGGTGAGGAGAGAGGGGCCGCGGGCGTGCGAAGCCGTGACTGTGGCCTCCGGACGGCATCCAGGGGCAGCTCCGGCGGTGCCCGCAGTCGTCTTTCGAGCTTTCCACTCAGGTCACAATGCGTCCATACGTCGTACGCCGCGGTGCGGGGCGGGTGCGCGGCGGTGGAGCGCTTCGGTCCTGGCTACGATGGGCCAGCCGGTGGCCAATGGGGCCGCTCGGCCACCGACCCTCGGGAAGGCCATGCTGAACAAGTACGCGCGTGCATTCTTCACGCGTGTCCTCACACCGTTCGCCGCATTTCTGCTCCGTCGAGGGGTGAGCCCCGACGCGGTGACGCTCGTCGGCACGGCCGGAGTGATGGCGGGTGCGCTGGTCTTCTTCCCACGCGGGGAGTTCTTCTGGGGCACGATCGTCATCACGACGTTCGTGTTCTCGGACCTCGTCGACGGCAATATGGCGCGCCAGGCCGGTGTGTCGAGCCGTTGGGGAGCGTTTCTGGACTCCACCCTCGACCGGGTCGCCGACAGCGCGATCTTCGGCGGCTTCGCGCTCTGGTACGCGGGCAGCGGCAACGACAACGTTCTCTGCGCCGTGGCGATCTTCTGCCTGGCCAGCGGCCAGGTGGTGTCCTACACCAAGGCACGTGGAGAATCGATCGGCCTGCCGGTCGCCGTCAACGGTCTGATCGAACGCGCCGAGCGGCTGGTGATCTCCCTGGTCGCGGCGGGTCTCGCGGGTCTCCACGCCTTCGGCGTGCCCGGCATCGACATCCTGCTGCCGATCGCGCTGTGGATCGTGGCCGTCGGCAGCCTGGTGACCCTGGGGCAGCGGGTCGTCACGGTGCGCCGGGAGTCGGCGGAGGCCGACGCCGCGGCGGCGCCCGGGAGCGAGGCTGAGGCGACGTGATGCGGGACCGGCTGACCGACGGGCTCTACGGACTGGGCTGGAGCACCGTCAAGAAGCTGCCCGAGCCGGCGGCCGCCGCGCTCGGCAGGAACATCGCCGACATCGCCTGGAAGCGCCGCGGCAAGAGCGTGCTGCGGCTGGAGTCCAACCTGGCCCGGGTCGTCCCCGACGCGGACCCCGCACGCCTCTCCGAGCTGTCGAAGGCCGGCATGCGCTCCTACATGCGGTACTGGATGGAGTCCTTCCGTCTGCCCACCTGGAGCGCCGACCGCGTCCGGGAGAGCGTCGAGATCCACGACATCGACCGTCTGATGGACGGCGTCGCCTCGGGCCGCGGGGTGATCCTCGCCCTGCCGCACCTGGCGAACTGGGACCTCGCCGGGGTCTATCTCACCCGGGCGCGGGGCGTTCCCTTCACCACGGTCGCCGAGCGGCTGAAGCCGGAGACGCTGTACGACCGTTTCGTGGCCTACCGCGAGAGCCTCGGCATGGAGGTCCTGCCGCACGCCGGCGGCTCCGCGTTCGGCACGCTGGCCCGCCGGCTGCGGGCCGGAGGGGTGGTGTGCCTGGTCGCCGACCGTGACCTGTCCGCCAACGGCGTCGAGGTGAAGTACTTCGGCGAGACGGCCCGGATGCCCGCGGGACCGGCGATGCTCGCCCAGCAGACCGGGGCCCTGCTCCTCCCGGCCACGCTCTGGTTCGGCGAAGCGCCGATGATGTACGGCCGGGTGCATCCGGCCATCGAGGTACCCGAGACAGGTACTCGGGCCGAGAAGACGTCCTCCATGACACAGGCACTGGCTGACGCCTACGCCACCGGCATCGCCGACCACCCGGAGGACTGGCACATGCTGCAGCGGCTGTGGCTCGCCGATCTCGAGACCCAGGAGGAGCGGACGTGAGGATCGGCATCGTCTGCCCGTACTCCTGGGACGTACCCGGAGGCGTCCAGTTCCACATCAGGGACCTGGCCGAACATCTGATCAGGCTCGGCCACGAGGTGTCCGTGCTGGCGCCGGCGGACGACGAGACACCGCTCCCGCCGTACGTGGTCTCCGCGGGCCGGGCCGTGCCCGTCCCGTACAACGGCTCGGTGGCCCGGCTGAACTTCGGCTTCCTGTCGGCGGCACGGGTGCGGCGCTGGCTGCACGACGGCACCTTCGACGTCATCCACATCCACGAGCCCGCGTCCCCGTCGCTGGGCCTGCTCAGCTGCTGGGCCGCGCAGGGCCCGATCGTGGCGACGTTCCACACCTCGAACCCGCGTTCGCGGGCGATGATCGCCGCGTACCCGATCCTCCAGCCCGCGCTGGAGAAGATCAACGCCCGGATCGCGGTCAGCGAGTACGCCCGCCGGACTCTCGTCGAGCACCTCGGCGGCGACGCCGTCGTCATCCCCAACGGCGTGGACGTCGGCTTCTTCGAGAACGCCGAGCCCAAGGCCGAGTGGCAGTCGGGCGGTGGGCTGGACCCGCACGCCGGTGACGGAGGGCGGCGCGGCGGCACGATCGGCTTCATAGGGCGTATCGACGAGCCCCGCAAGGGCCTGCCGGTGCTGATGAAGGCGCTGCCGAAGATCCTCGCCGAGTGCCCGGACACCCGGCTCCTGGTGGCGGGCCGGGGCGACGAGGACGAGGCCGTGGCGTCCCTGCCGAAGGAGATGCGCGAGCGCGTCGAGTTCCTCGGCATGGTCAGCGACGAGGACAAGGCGCGGCTGCTGCGCAGCGTCGACCTCTACATCGCGCCCAACACCGGTGGTGAGAGCTTCGGGATCATCCTCGTCGAAGCCATGTCGGCGGGCGCGCCGGTGCTCGCCAGCGACCTGGACGCCTTCGCCCAGGTGCTGGACCAGGGATCGGCCGGCGAGCTGTTCGCCAACGAGGACGCGGACGCGCTGGCGAGTGCGGCGATCCGGCTGCTCGGCGACCCCGAACGGCGGGCCGAGTTGCGGGAGCGGGGCAGCAAGCACGTCCGCCGCTTCGACTGGTCCACGGTCGGCGCGGACATCCTCTCGGTCTACGAGACGGTGACGGACGGCGCCGCCTCGGTGGCGGCGGACGAACGGCCCGGCTTCCGCGCCCGTTTCGGCCTCGCGCGGGACTGAGCCCGCTTCGCCGGGCTCCGCCACGCTCCGGCTGACGGCTGACGGCTGACGGCTGACGGCTGACGGCTGACGGCGGGCGCCCGGGCGCGCAATGCGGCGCGGGAGGCCCCGGACCGGGGCGGTAGCCTTGCCGCCCGTGACCGCAACCCTTATCTGGATCGTCGTCGGCCTCGTCCTGATCGGCCTGTATCTGAGCTGGACCGCCGGCCGGCTGGACCGGCTGCACGCCCGTATCGACGCCGCCCGCGCCGCCCTCGACGCCCAGCTCGTACGCCGCGCCTCGGTCACCCAGGAACTGGCGACCTCCGGAGTGCTCGACCCGGCCGCATCGATCGTCCTCTACGAGGCGGCGCACGCCGCACGCCAGGCCGAGGAGGAGCAGCGCGAGGTCGCCGAGAGCGAGCTGAGCGCCGCACTGCGGGCCGTCTTCTCCGAGACCGTGCAGATCGAGGCGGTGCGCGAGGTGCCGGGCGGCGAGGACGCCACGCTGGAGCTGGCGCAGGCCGTGCGCCGGGTCCCGATGGCACGGCGATTCCACAACGACGCGGTGCGCGCCGCGCGCGCCCTGCGCCGCCACCGCACGGTCCGCTGGTTCCGGCTGGCCGGTCATGCCCCGTTCCCGCTGGCCTTCGAGATGGACGACGAGGCCCCGGTCGCGCTGGCGGACCGGCCGGGCACCTGACGTACCGAGGCGTGGCCGGGCACCTGACGTACCGAGGCGTGGCCGGGCACCTGACGTGATCCGGGACGGCCTCGCTACCTCCCGTATCCAGGCGTGAAGGGGCCCTCCCCTTCACTCCAGCGGTGAAAACGATCCACCGGCTGTTCATTGGCCCTTGCAGTGGCCTGGTCGGTGAAGGTTCCATCAGTTGCGCACCGACTGTCGTCATCGAGTGAGGTCCCTTCCGTGTCCAGTACGCTCCCCAGCACCCCGCAGTCCACCGACTCCCCGGCCACCGGCACCGCCCGCGTCAAGCGCGGCATGGCCGAGCAGCTCAAGGGCGGCGTGATCATGGACGTGGTCAACGCCGAGCAGGCGAAGATCGCCGAGGACGCGGGCGCCGTGGCCGTCATGGCCCTGGAGCGCGTTCCGGCCGACATCCGCAAGGACGGCGGCGTGGCCCGGATGTCCGACCCGAACATGATCGAAGAGATCATCGAGGCCGTGTCCATCCCCGTCATGGCCAAGTCGCGGATCGGCCACTTCGTCGAGGCCCAGGTGCTCCAGTCCCTCGGCGTCGACTACATCGACGAGTCCGAGGTGCTGACCCCGGCCGACGAGGTCAACCACTCCGACAAGTGGGCCTTCACCACCCCGTTCGTGTGCGGTGCCACCAACCTGGGTGAGGCCCTGCGCCGTATCGCCGAGGGCGCGGCCATGATCCGCTCGAAGGGCGAGGCCGGCACGGGCAACGTCGTCGAGGCCGTCCGCCACCTGCGCCAGATCAAGAACGAGATCGCCCGTCTGCGCGGCTTCGACAACAACGAGCTCTACGCCGCCGCCAAGGACCTCCGCGCCCCCTACGAGCTGGTCAAGGAGGTCTCCGAGCTGGGCAAGCTGCCGGTGGTCCTCTTCTCGGCCGGCGGTGTGGCCACCCCCGCGGACGCCGCGCTTATGCGCCAGCTCGGCGCCGAGGGTGTCTTCGTGGGCTCGGGCATCTTCAAGTCCGGCGACCCGGCCAAGCGCGCCGCCGCCATCGTGAAGGCCACCACCTTCTACGACGACCCGAAGATCATCGCGGACTCCTCCCGCGACCTGGGCGAGGCCATGGTCGGCATCAACTGCGACACCCTCCCCGAGGCCGAGCGCTACGCCAACCGAGGCTGGTGATGACCTCGCCGGTCATCGGAGTCCTGGCCCTCCAGGGCGACGTACGGGAGCACCTGATCGCCCTGGCCTCGGCGGACGCCGTGGCCAGGCAGGTGCGGCGTCCCGAGGAACTCGCCGAGGTCGACGGCCTCGTCATCCCCGGCGGCGAGTCCACCACCATGTCCAAGCTCGCGTCGCTCTTCGGCATGACCGAGCCGCTGCGCGAGCGGGTGCGATCCGGCATGCCCGTGTACGGCACCTGCGCCGGGCTGATCATGCTCGCCGACAAGATCCTCGACCCGCGCTCGGGCCAGGAGACGCTCGGCGGCATCGACATGATCGTCCGCCGTAACGCCTTCGGCCGCCAGAACGAGTCGTTCGAGGCGTCCGTGGAGCTGCGGGGAGTCGCGGACGGACCGGTCGAGGGCGTGTTCATCCGGGCTCCGTGGGTGGAGTCGGTGGGCGCCGAGGTCGAGGTGCTGGCGGAGTACGACGGCCACATCGTCGCCGTGCGCCAGGGCAACGCGCTGGCGACTTCCTTCCACCCCGAACTCACCGGAGACCACCGGGTGCACGGCCTGTTTGTGGACATGGTGCGCGCTGCCTGGTGACGCCGTCCCGGTAGGATCTCTGCCGAACGCAGCAGCAATGGGTTACGCGAAGGAGACAGGCAGATGTCCGGCCACTCTAAATGGGCTACGACGAAGCACAAGAAGGCCGTGATCGATGCCAAGCGCGGCAAGCTCTTCGCGAAGCTGATCAAGAACATCGAGGTTGCGGCCCGTACGGGCGGTGCCGACGTCGACGGCAACCCGACCCTCTTCGACGCCATCCAGAAGGCCAAGAAGAGCTCGGTCCCGAACAAGAACATCGACTCCGCGGTCAAGCGCGGCGCGGGCCTGGAGGCCGGCGGCGCCGACTACGAGACGATCATGTACGAGGGCTACGGGCCGAACGGCGTCGCGGTGCTCATCGAGTGCCTCACCGACAACCGCAACCGCGCGGCCTCCGACGTCCGTGTCGCCATGACCCGCAACGGCGGCTCGATGGCCGACCCCGGCTCGGTCTCCTACCTCTTCAACCGCAAGGGCGTCGTCATCGTCCCCAAGGGCGAGCTGAGCGAGGACGACGTCCTCGGCGCCGTCCTGGACGCGGGCGCCGAGGAGGTCAACGACCTCGGTGAGTCCTTCGAGGTCCTCAGCGAGGCCACCGACCTGGTCGCGGTGCGCACCGCGCTCCAGGAGGCCGGCATCGACTACGACTCGGCCGAGGCCAACTTCGTCCCGACCATGCAGGTCGAGCTGGAGGAAGAGGGCGCTCGCAAGATCTTCAAGCTGATCGACGCGCTGGAGGACAGCGACGACGTGCAGAACGTCTTCGCCAACTTCGACGTCTCGGACGAGGTCATGGAGAAGGTCGACGCCTGATCCGCTTCGTACGACGGGCCGACGGGACACACCCGTCGGCCCGTCGGCGTTCCGGCGCGTTGTCGGTGCCGGCGGATAGCCTGCACGAACAGGGGAACCTCCCGGCGCCGCCGGGGGAGGACGGAGGAGGACGGCGTGCGTGTGCTGGGGGTGGACCCGGGACTGACCCGGTGCGGTGTGGGCGTCGTCGAGGGAGTGGCGGGCCGTCAGCTGACCATGCTGGGCGTCGGAGTGGTGCGCACCCCCGCGGACGCGGAGCTCGGCCACCGTCTGGTCGCCGTCGAGCAGGGCATCGAGCAGTGGTTGGACGAGTACCGCCCCGAACGAGTCGCCGTGGAGCGGGTGTTCAGCCAGCACAATGTCCGCACCGTCATGGGCACCGCCCAGGCCAGCGCCGTCGCCATGCTCTGCGCCTCCCGCCGGGGCATCCCCGTCGTCCTGCACACCCCCAGCGAGGTGAAGGCCGCCGTCACCGGCAGCGGCCGGGCCGACAAGGCTCAGGTGGGCGCCATGGTCACCCGTCTGCTGCGGCTCGACGCCCCGCCGAAGCCCGCCGACGCGGCGGACGCCCTCGCCCTCGCCATCTGTCACATCTGGCGCGCACCCGCGCAGAACCGCCTGCAGCAGGCTGTCGCCCTGCACGCATCGAAAGGCCGTACCGCATGATCGCCTTTGTCAGCGGCCCGGTGGCCGCCCTCGCTCCCACCACCGCGGTCATCGAGGTCGGCGGCGTCGGCATGGCCCTCCAGTGCACGCCCAACACCCTGTCCGAGCTGCGCATCGGCCAGGAAGCCAAGCTCGCCACCTCCCTCGTCGTCCGGGAGGACTCGCTCACGCTGTACGGCTTCGCCGACGACGACGAGCGGCAGGTCTTCGAGCTGCTCCAGACGGCGAGCGGCGTCGGCCCGCGGCTCGCCCAGGCCATGCTGGCCGTGCACACCCCCGACGCCCTGCGGGTGGCGGTGGCGACCGGTGACGAGAAGGCGCTCACCGCCGTCCCCGGCATCGGCAAGAAGGGCGCGCAGAAGCTGCTGCTGGAGCTGAAGGACCGCCTCGGTGAGCCGCTCGGCGCGCACATCGGCAAGCAGGGCATCGGCACGGCGGTCTCCGCCTCCTGGCGCGACCAGCTGCACGGCGCGCTGATCGGGCTCGGCTATGCCACCCGCGAGGCCGACGAGGCGGTGGCCGCGGTCGCGCCGCAGGCCGAGGCCTCGGCGGGCGAGCCGGTGGTGGGCCAGCTCCTCAAGGCCGCCCTCCAGTCGCTGAACCGCACGAGATGACCCGCGGGCGCGTCCGCGCGCCTGCCGGCCCCCGCCCCTCCCGTCCGTGCCGCAGGGCACGCCCAGGGACGGACGATCCCGACCACCCCGCGGCGCGAGTGCCGCGACGACCTCGTGAGGCACCTCCGCAGTGAACTGGGACGACACCACCCCGGCCCCCGCCGACGAAGCGCCCTTTGCCGCCGACGGGCGGCTCGTCGGCCCCTCCGCCGACGGCGAGGACCAGGCCGTCGAGGCAGCGCTGCGGCCGAAGTCCCTCGACGAGTTCGTGGGCCAGGAGCGGGTGCGCGAGCAGCTCGACCTGGTCCTCAAAGCCGCCCTCGCCCGTGGCGCCACCGCCGACCATGTCCTGCTCTCCGGTGCTCCCGGGCTCGGCAAGACCACCCTGTCCATGATCATCGCCGCCGAGATGAAGGCCCCGATCCGCATCACCTCGGGCCCCGCCATCCAGCACGCCGGCGACCTGGCGGCGATCCTCTCCTCCCTCCAGGAGGGTGAGGTCCTCTTCCTCGACGAGATCCACCGGATGTCCCGGCCCGCCGAGGAGATGCTCTACATGGCCATGGAGGACTTCCGCGTCGACGTCATCGTCGGCAAGGGGCCCGGGGCCACCGCCATCCCGCTGGAGCTGCCGCCGTTCACCCTCGTCGGCGCCACCACCAGGGCGGGCCTGCTGCCCCCGCCGCTGCGCGACCGGTTCGGCTTCACCGCGCACATGGAGTTCTACGACCCCGCCGAGCTGGAGCGCGTCATCCACCGCTCCGCCCAGCTCCTCGACCTGGAGATCGAGTCCGACGGCGCCGCCGAGATCGCCGGCCGCTCCCGCGGCACGCCGCGTATCGCCAACCGCCTGCTGCGCCGTGTCCGCGACTACGCGCAGGTCAAGGCGGACGGACTGATCACCCGGGACATCGCGGCCGCGGCACTGAAGGTGTACGAGGTGGACGCCCGGGGCCTCGACCGTCTGGACCGGGCGGTCCTCCAGGCGCTGCTCAAACTCTTCGGCGGCGGACCGGTGGGCCTGTCGACGCTGGCGGTGGCCGTGGGGGAGGAGCGGGAGACCGTGGAGGAGGTCGCCGAGCCCTTCCTCGTACGGGAGGGACTGCTGGCCCGTACCCCGCGCGGACGGGTCGCGACCCCCGCCGCCTGGGCCCATCTCGGCCTCGTCCCGCCGCAGCAGGCCCCTGGCGCAAGCGGACAACCGGGGCTGTTCGGGACGTGACGGCGCGGATACTCGCCGGGCAGGAACCACGGTGCGATGCTGGGCGTTGTTCCTTTGATGCGGACTCGCTTAGACTCCGCCGATGCCGCCCTTCCAGGTCGGCGTACCCACCCCCGTAGATAAGGCCGCCTCATCGGTGCGGTCGTGTGAAGGAAGTTTCTTCCCGTGAGTCTCGTGACCCTCCTCCCCTTCATCGTGCTCATCGGGGCCATGTTCCTGATGACCCGGTCCGCCAAGAAGAAGCAGCAGGCTGCTGCGCAGATGCGCAACCAGATGCAGCCCGGCACCGGTGTCCGGACGATCGGGGGGATGTACGCCACCGTCAAGGAGCTGCACGACGACGCCGTGCTGCTCGAAGTCGCTCCCGGCGTCCACGCCATGTATGCGAAGAACGCCATCGGCGCGGTCCTCGACGACGACGAGTACAACCGCATCGTGCACGGCGACGACGCTGCCGAGATCGACGACCCGATCGTGCCGGACGACGCCTCTTCGCTGACCGGCACGACCGGAACCGACGACGCCAAGATCGACCTCGGCAAGAAGCCCGAGGCCGACGCGGCGGACGAGGCCGGCGTCAAGGACGCCGACGCCGACGTCACCGACTCGGAGCCCAAGGACGGCAAGGCCGACGGCGAGAAGTAGTCATGATCGGGGATCGCGGAGGCACCGACCGGTGCCCCGCGGTCCCCGGGTCGTGTTGACTTCTGCGGGGGCAGGTCCCCACAACACTTCGTGGCCGCCCCGGCGCACACCCGGCGCGGGGGCGGTTGGACAGGGAGAAACGAGAAGGTGGCAGCACCGAACAGGGGCCGAAGGCCCGCGGGGGCTCAGGGGAAGCCGGGGCGCGTCCTCGCTCTGATCCTGATCGCCATGGTCGCGCTGACCGGTGGGATGTTCTGGTCCGGGCACACCACGCCTCGCCTGGGCATCGACCTGGCCGGCGGTACGACGATCACGCTGGCCGCGAAGGCGGAGCCCGGCAAGGAAAGCGCGATCAACGAGACCAACATGAACACCGCGGTCGAGATCATCGAACGCCGTGTCAATGGTCTCGGTGTCTCGGAGGCCGAGGTTCAGACCCAGGGCCGCGAGAACATCATCGTCAACATCCCGAAGGGGACGAACTCCGAGCAGGCCCGTAAGCAGGTCGGTACCACCGCCCAGCTCTACTTCCGGCCCGTTCTGACCGTCGCCGCGGGTGGGCCGACCGCCCCGCAGCCCAAGCCCAGCCCGAGCGCCTCCGCGCCGGACAAGGCCACGGACAAGGGCGGCGCCGACAAGGCGACCTCCCCGTCGCCCAGCGCCACCACGCAGGGCCGCGCCGTCACCGACGGGCTGAAGGCCCCGTCGCCGAAGCCCAGCGGCTCCGCCGCGGACAAGCCGGCCGCGACGCCGCCCCCGCCCGGCACCGCCGCGCTGGAGAAGAAGTTCACCGACCTCAACTGCCTCGACCAGACCGAGCGCGGCAACGTGGGCGAGGGCGTCAAGCCCGAGGAGCCCACGGTCGCCTGTGGCAAGAACAGCGCCGGGCAGTGGGAGAAGTACGTTCTCGGCCCCGCCGCGGTGAGCGGTAAGGACGTCGACGACGCCAAGGGCCAGCTGGACCAGCAGCGCGGCATGTGGATCGTCACGATGGACTTCACCAGCGCCGGCTCGAAGAAGTTCCAGGCGATCACCAGCAAGCTCTCGCAGCAGCAGTCGCCGCAGAACCAGTTCGCGATCGTCCTCGACGGCGAGGTCGTCTCGGCCCCGCAGGTCAACCAGACGCTCAGCGCCAACGCCGAGATCTCCGGAAACTTCGACCAGCAGTCGGCGCAGGACCTCGGCAACATCCTGTCCTACGGTGCGCTGCCCCTCAGCTTCGAGGAGCAGAGCGTCACCACCGTCAGCGCGGCGCTCGGCGGCGAGCAGCTCCAGGCCGGCCTCATCGCCGGTGCCATCGGCCTCGCGCTGGTCATCATCTACCTGGTGGTCTACTACCGCGGTCTGTCCCTGGTGGCGATCCTCAGCCTCCTGGTCTCGGCAGCCCTCACCTACTCGCTGATGGCCCTGCTCGGCCCGGCCATCGGGTTCGCGCTGAACCTGCCCGCGGTGTGTGGTGCGATCGTTGCCATCGGTATCACCGCCGACTCGTTCATCGTGTACTTCGAACGCATAAGGGACGAGATCCGCGAGGGCCGTACGCTGCGGCCCGCCGTGGAGCGTGCCTGGCCGCGCGCCCGGCGCACCATCCTGGTCTCCGACTTCGTGTCGTTCCTCGCCGCCGCGGTGCTCTTCGTGGTCACCGTCGGCAAGGTCCAGGGCTTCGCGTTCACCCTCGGTCTGACCACCCTGCTCGACGTGGTCGTGGTGTTCTTCTTCACCAAGCCGGTCATGACGCTCCTCGCCCGCACGAAGTTCTTCTCCTCCGGCGGCTCCTGGTCCGGGCTCGATCCGAAGCGCCTCGGTGCCAAGCCCCCGCTGCGCCGCACGCGCCGCACCTCCGCCCCCACCGACCCGAAGGAGGCGTGAGATGTCGCGTCTCGGCAACATCGGCGCCAGGCTCTACCGCGGCGAGGTCGGTTACGACTTCGTCGGCAAGCGGAAGATCTGGTACGGCCTCTCGATCCTGATCACCATCACGGCCATCGTCGGCCTGGCGGTGCAGGGTCTGAACATGGGCATCGAGTTCAAGGGCGGTGCCGTCTTCAACACCGCGAAGACGAACGTGTCCGTCGCGCAGGCCGAGGAGTTCGCGGAAGCGGCCTCCGGCCATGACGCCATCGTCCAGCAGCTCGGCAACGACACCCTGCGCATCCAGGTCAGCGACCTGGACACCAAGCAGGCCGACACGGTGGCGACGAAGCTCGCCGCCGATCTGGACATGAACAAGGACCAGATCGACCAGGAGCTCGTCGGTCCCAGCTGGGGCAAGCAGATCGCCAACAAGGCCTGGACCGGCCTCGGCGTTTTCATGATCCTCGTGGTGATCTATCTGGCGATCGCCTTCGAGTGGCGTATGGCCATCGCCGCCCTCATCGCCCTGATCCACGACATCACGATCACGGTGGGCATCTACGCCCTGGTCGGATTCGAGGTCACCCCGGGCACCGTGATCGGTCTGCTGACCATCCTCGGTTACTCGCTGTACGACACCGTGGTCGTCTTCGACAGCCTCAAGGAAGGCACGAAGGACATCACCAAGCAGACCCGGTGGACCTACAGCGAGATCGCCAACCGTTCGATCAACGGCACCCTGGTGCGGTCGATCAACACCACGGTCGTCGCGCTGCTGCCCGTCGCCGGTCTGCTCTTCATCGGCGGCGGCTTCCTCGGCGCCGGCATGCTCAACGACATCTCGCTGTCGCTCTTCGTCGGCCTCGCCGCCGGTGCGTACTCCTCGATCTTCATCGCCACGCCGCTCGTCGCCGACCTCAAGGAACGCGAGCCGCAGATGAAGGCCCTGAAGAAGCGGGTCCTCGCCAAGCGCGCGGCATCCGCGGCCAAGGGCGAGTCACCGGACCAGGCCGAGGAGCCCCACGGGCCCTCGGACGAGGTCCCGGGCGACGCCGCGACGGCGGGCGCCGTCGTCGGACCTCGGGGTCGTGGCCGCGGCCGCCCCTCGGGCAGGCGTCGATGACCGACGGCGTGCAGGAGCTGCTGCTGAGCCGTATCCGCGACGTACCCGACTACCCGAAGCCGGGCGTGGTGTTCAAGGACATCACGCCCCTGCTGGCGGACCCGAAGGCTTTCACGGCCCTCACCGACACGCTCGCCGAAGGGTGCGCGCGGCACGGGGCCACCAAGGTCGTCGGACTCGAGGCGCGGGGGTTCATCCTCGGCGCCCCGGTCGCGGTCCGCGCGGGGCTGGGCTTCATCCCCGTACGCAAGGCGGGCAAGCTCCCCGGAGCGACGCTGTCGCAGGCGTACGAGCTGGAGTACGGCAGCGCCGAGATCGAGGTGCACGCAGAGGACCTGCGGACGGGCGACCGTGTGATGATCATCGACGACGTGCTCGCCACCGGCGGCACCGCGGGGGCGGCGGTCGAACTGATCCGTCGCAGCGGGGCCGAGGTCGCGGGCATCGCGGTCCTGATGGAACTGGGTTTCCTCGGCGGCCGGGCCCGCCTGGAACCCGCGCTGCGGGGAGCTCCGCTGGAGTCCCTGATCACCATCTGAAGCCGTACGGCCGTCCGTGGGCGTCCCGGGATCTCCCGGGGCGCCCACCGGTCTGTTCCGGCCTCGTGAGCACCGGGACAGCGAGGTCGATACCATGGCTTCTCCGGACCTGACCGGGGGACCCGGAACCGCACGAGGAGCGCTCTTGCCAGACGAGGCCCAGCCCGCCGCCGCGCAGCCCGACCAGAAGGCCGACAAGGCCGCGGCAGCCCCTGTCACGCCCGAGACCCAGCCGGCCGACAAGAAGGCGAAGCCTGCTGCGCCCGAGCGGAGCGGAACGGGTGTCGCTCCGGCCGACGTCCGTCAGCCGGCGTCGGCCAAGGGCGCCGTCACCGGTGAGGCCTCGGCGAGCGGGCACGGCGACGCTCCCGCACCGGCTCCGAAGCCCCCGGCTCCCACACCGGCCCCGGCCCCGAGGCCCACTCCCGCCGCCGTGCCGCGCAGCGCCGGCTCCTCGAACCGGGTGCGCGCGCGTCTCGCCCGGCTCGGCGTGCAGCGCTCGTCGCCGTACAACCCCGTCCTGGAGCCGCTGCTGCGGATCGTGCGCAGCAACGACCCCAAGATCGAGACCGCCACGCTGCGCCAGATCGAGCGCGCCTACCAGGTCGCCGAGCGCTGGCACCGGGGGCAGAAGCGCAAGAGCGGCGACCCGTACATCACGCATCCCCTCGCTGTGACCACCATCCTGGCCGAGCTCGGCATGGACCCGGCGACGCTGATGGCCGGACTGCTGCACGACACCGTCGAGGACACCGAGTACGGCCTGGACACCCTGCGCCGGGACTTCGGCGACCAGGTCGCCCTCCTCGTCGACGGTGTCACCAAGCTGGACAAGGTCAAGTTCGGCGAGGCCGCCCAGGCGGAGACCGTGCGCAAGATGGTCGTCGCCATGGCCAAGGACCCGCGCGTCCTGGTCATCAAGCTGGCCGACCGGCTGCACAACATGCGCACCATGCGCTATCTCAAGCGGGAGAAGCAGGAGAAGAAGGCCCGCGAGACCCTCGAGATCTATGCGCCCCTGGCCCACCGGCTGGGCATGAACACCATCAAGTGGGAGCTGGAGGACCTCGCCTTCGCGATCCTCTACCCCAAGATGTACGACGAGATCGTGCGACTGGTGGCCGAGCGCGCCCCCAAGCGCGACGAGTACCTGGCCATAGTGACCGACGAGGTCCAGTCCGACCTGCGCGCAGCCCGCATCAAGGCCACCGTCACCGGCCGGCCCAAGCACTACTACAGCGTCTACCAGAAGATGATCGTCCGCGGCCGGGACTTCGCGGAGATCTACGATCTGGTCGGCATCCGCGTCCTCGTCGACACCGTCCGCGACTGCTACGCGGCGCTCGGCACCGTCCATGCGCGATGGAACCCGGTCCCCGGCCGGTTCAAGGACTACATCGCGATGCCGAAGTTCAACATGTACCAGTCGCTGCACACCACGGTGATCGGTCCCAACGGCAAGCCCGTCGAGCTCCAGATCCGTACGTTCGACATGCACCGCCGTGCCGAGTACGGCATCGCCGCGCACTGGAAGTACAAGCAGGAGCCGTCCGCCGGGGCCTCCAAGGTGCGTACCGACGTGCCGAAGAAGGCCGGCAAGGACGACGCCGTCAACGACATGGCGTGGCTGCGCCAGTTGCTGGACTGGCAGAAGGAGACCGAGGACCCCTCGGAGTTCCTGGAGTCGCTGCGCTTCGACCTCTCGCGCAACGAGGTCTTCGTCTTCACGCCGAAGGGCGATGTCATAGCGCTGCCGGCCGGCGCCACACCCGTCGACTTCGCCTACGCGGTGCACACGGAAGTGGGTCACCGCACCATAGGAGCGCGGGTCAACGGGCGGCTCGTACCGCTCGAATCCACCCTCGACAACGGTGACCTGGTCGAGGTCTTCACCTCCAAGGCCGAGGGCGCGGGCCCCTCGCGCGACTGGCTCGGCTTCGTCAAGTCACCGCGGGCCCGCAACAAGATCCGCGCGTGGTTCTCCAAGGAGCGCCGCGACGAGGCCATCGAGCACGGCAAGGACGCCATCGCGCGGGCCATGCGCAAGCAGAACCTGCCGATCCAGCGCATCCTCACCGGCGACTCGCTCGTCACGCTCGCGCACGAGATGCGCTACCCCGACATCTCCTCCCTGTACGCGGCGATCGGCGAGGGCCATGTCGCCGCACAGGGCGTCGTGCAGAAGCTCGTGCAGGCCCTCGGTGGCGAGGAGGCGGCGAACGAGGACATCGCCGAGAGCACCCCGCCCTCGCGCAGCCGTTCCAAGCGCCGCTCCAGCGCCGACCCGGGCGTGGTCGTCAAGGGCGTCGAGGACGTGTGGGTCAAGCTCGCCCGATGCTGCACGCCCGTGCCCGGCGACCCGATCATCGGCTTCGTCACCCGGGGCAGTGGCGTATCGGTTCACCGCGCGGACTGCGTCAACGTCGACTCGCTGTCCCAGGAGCCGGAGCGCATCCTCGAGGTCGAATGGGCGCCCACCCAGTCCTCGGTCTTCCTGGTCGCCATCCAGGTCGAGGCGCTGGACCGGTCCCGGCTGCTGTCGGACGTCACCCGGGTGCTCTCCGACCAGCACGTCAACATCCTGTCCGCGGCCGTCCAGACCTCCCGTGACCGGGTGGCCACCTCGCGCTTCACCTTCGAGATGGGCGACCCGAAGCACCTCGGGCACGTGCTGAAGGCGGTCCGCGGCGTGGAGGGCGTCTACGACGTCTACCGGGTGACCTCGGCCCGCCGCCCCTGACCGGAGCAGCACCGGACCGGCCGGGGACAGAACACACGAAAGGGCCTCCCGTACACCGCGTACGGGAGGCCCTTTCGTGTGTGCGGCTGTGTCAGCCGCCGAACTCCTCCAGGCCCTTCAGCGCCTGGTCCAGCAGCGCCTGCCGGCCCTCGAGCTCCTTCGCCAGCTTGTCAGCCTTGGCGTTGTTGCCCGCGGCACGCGCCGCGTCGATCTGGCCGCGCAGCTTGTCCACGGCCGCCTGGAGCTGTCCGGTGAGACCCGCGGCACGCGCA
Organism: Streptomyces sp. NPDC058685; assembly: GCF_042714725.1. Lineage (NCBI taxonomy): Bacteria > Bacillati > Actinomycetota > Actinomycetes > Kitasatosporales > Streptomycetaceae > Streptomyces > Streptomyces sp. NPDC058685. The sequence continues at coordinate 23,950 of NZ_JBHXSL010000043.1, read as the reverse complement.
CGCGCCTCGGGGTTCGTCCGGCGCCACTCGCTCTCCTCGGAGTCCTGCAGGGCCCGCTCGACGGCGTGCATCCGGCCCTCGACCTTGGGACGGGCGTCCCGCGGCACATGGCCGATGGCCTCCCAGCGCTCGTTGATGGAGCGGAAGGTGGCACGTGCCGCCTTCAGGTCCGTCACCGGGACGAGCTTCTCCGCCTCGGCGGCGAGCTCCTCCTTGAGCTTCAGGTTCTCCGCCTGCTCGGCGTCCCGCTCGGCGAAGACCCCGCTGCGGGCCGCGAAGAAGATGTCCTGAGCCCCGCGGAAGCGGTTCCACAGGTCGTCCTCCGCCTCGCGCTGGGCACGGCCGGCAGCCTTCCACTCCGCCATCAGCTCGCGGTAGCGGGCCGCCGTGACACCCCAGTCGGTGGACCCGGACAGCGACTCGGCCTCGGCGACCAGCCGCTCCTTGGTCTTACGGGCCTCCTCGCGCTGCGCGTCCAGCGAGGCGAAGTGCGCCTTGCGGCGCTTGGAGAACGCCGACCGGGCGTGCGAGAAGCGGTGCCACAGCTCGTCGTCGGACTTCCGGTCGAGCCGCGGCAGGCCCTTCCAGGTGTCCACCAGCGCGCGCAGCCGCTCGCCGGCCGCCCGCCACTGCTCGCTCTGCGCCAGCTCCTCGGCCTCGTTGACCAGGGCTTCCTTGGCGTGCCGTGCCTCGTCGCTCTGCTTGGCGCGCTGGACCTTGCGCTCCTCGCGACGCTTGTCGACGGACTCCACCAGCGCGTCGAGACGCTTGGCCAGCGCCCCGAGATCGCCGACGGCGTGATGCTCGTCCACCTGCTGGCGCAGATGGTCGATGGCCTGCTGGGCATCCTTGGCCGAGAGATCGGTGGTCTTCACCCGACGCTCGAGGAGGCCGATCTCGACCACCAAGCCCTCGTACTTGCGCTCGAAATAGGCCAGAGCCTCCTCGGGAGTCCCGGCCTGCCACGATCCGACGACCTTCTCGCCGTCGGCTGTACGCACGTACACGGTGCCCGTCTCGTCGACACGGCCCCACGGGTCGCTGCTCACAGCGCCTCCTCCACCTGATGCCCGCGAGGGGGTTCGCCCCCCGGGCATCGTCCACAGTTTCCAGGGCGGGCATCGCCCGCCTTCCGCAGCGCGAAGCCGGCCGCGCTGCACAACGCCAATCTAGGCGACCGGCCGCCCGGCTGTCCGCACTCAGCGCGGCTGAAATTCCCCGCTCACGCCTTGGGGACTGCCGCCTTCTCAATGGTGACGGCCGTTTTCGGGGCCCCGTCCCCGCCGCCGCCGGTGACTCCGGCCTTGGCCACCTTCTCGACCACCTTGAGGCCGGCGGCGTCCATCTTTCCGAACGGTGTGTACGTCGGCGGCAGTTTGGTCGCCTTGTAGACGAGGAAGAACTGGCTTCCGCCGGAGTTCGGCTGACCGGTGTTGGCCATCGCCACCGTGCCGGGCGGATAGGTCACCGAGCCGTCGGCGGCCGCCTTGCCGAGAGCGGTCAGGTTCTCGTCGGGGATCGTGTACCCGGGACCGCCGGTGCCGTCGCCCTTCGGGTCACCGCACTGGAGCACGAAGATGCCCTGCGTGGTCAGCCGGTGGCACTTCGTGCCGTTGAAGAACCCCTTGTCCGCGAGCGCCTTGAACGAGTTCACGGTGCGCGGGGTCTTCGCCGCGTCCATCGCGATCCTGATGTCGCCCTGGTTCGTCGTCAGGTCCATCGAGTACTTCGCCGTCTTGTCGATCGACAGGGCGGGTTCGCGGCTCTTGGCCTCGGAGGGGGTGGGGGAGGCGCTGGGCGACGTGGTGCTGTCGTCGCCCGCGGTCTGCCCGTCGGCCTTGCTGTCGCCGTCGGACAGGCCCACCGAGGCGTAGGCTGCCGCCCCCGCGGCGAGCACCACGGCCAGCGTGGCCGCGATGACCGTGTTCCGCTGCTTCCTCTTGCGTGACTGTGCCCGACGCTGCTGCTGGCGCTCGAACTTCTCCCTGGCGAGCTGCCGCCGCCGCTGATCGCTGCTGACCACCGGGTCTTCTCCTTGTAGTCGTACGTCTGATGCCGACCGGCCGAGTGTGCCCGTACCGTATACGGGTTGGCTGTGGGAGGAGCAGCGCCGGTAGGCTCTGATCTGCTGCATTTCGAGGCAGCGAGAACTCTCTCCACGACCACACTGAGGACGATCGTGCTTATTGCCGGGTTCCCCGCCGGGGCCTGGGGGACCAACTGTTACCTGGTCGCCCCCGCCGCCGGCGAGGAGTGCGTGATCATCGATCCGGGCCACCAGGCCGCCGAAGGTGTCGCCGAGGCGGTCGCGAAGCACCGGCTCAAGCCCGTCGCCGTCATCCTCACGCACGGCCACATCGACCATGTCGCCTCGGTCGTCCCGGTGTGCGGCGCGCACGACGTGCCCGCGTGGATCCACCCCTCCGACCGGTACATGATGAGCGACCCGGAGAAGGCGCTCGGCAGGTCGATCGGCATGCCGCTGATGGGTGAGCTGACCGTGGGAGAGCCCGACGACGTCAGGGAACTGACCGACGGCGCGAAGCTGCGCCTCGCCGGACTCGACTTCTCGGTCGCGCACGCGCCGGGCCATACCAAGGGGTCGGTGACCTTCGGCATGCCCGAGGCCGCGGACATCCCGTCCGTGTTCTTCTCGGGGGACCTGCTGTTCGCCGGCTCCATCGGACGCACGGACCTGCCGGGAGGTGACATGGACGAGATGCTCGCGTCGCTGGCACGGGTGTGCCTGCCGCTCGACGACTCGACCGTGGTCCTGTCCGGACACGGCCCCCAGACGACCATCGGCCGTGAGCGCGCCACCAACCCCTATCTGCGGGACGTGGCCGACGGCCTCGGGAGCCAGGCGGCTCCCCGACGAGGAATGTGACGAGAGAAGCTCCGTGAGCACTTTTCAGGCCCCGAAGGGCACGTACGACCTGATCCCGCCCCGGTCCGCGAAGTTCCTGGCGGTCCGCGAGGCGATCTCCGCACCGCTGAAGAATTCCGGCTACGGCTACATCGAGACGCCCGGCTTCGAGAACGTCGAGCTGTTCGCGCGTGGCGTCGGTGAGTCCACCGACATCGTGAGCAAGGAGATGTACGCCTTCGAGACCAAGGGCGGCACCAAGCTCGCCCTGCGCCCCGAGGGCACCGCCTCCGTGCTGCGCGCCGCCCTGGAGGCCAACCTCCACAAGGCAGGCAACCTCCCCGTCAAGCTCTGGTACTCCGGCTCGTACTACCGCTACGAGCGGCCCCAGGCGGGGCGCTACCGCCACTTCTCGCAGGTCGGTGCCGAGGCGATCGGCGCCGAGGACCCGGCCCTGGACGCCGAGCTGATCATCCTGGCCGACCAGGCGTACCGCACGCTCGGCCTGCGCGAGTTCCGCATCCTGCTCAACTCGCTCGGCGACAAGGAGTGCCGTCCGGTCTACCGCGACGCCCTCCAGGGGTTCCTGCGCGAGCTCGACCTCGACGAGGACACCCGGCGCCGGATCGAGATCAACCCGCTGCGGGTGCTCGACGACAAGCGCGCCGACGTCCAGAAGCAGCTCGTCGGTGCGCCGATGCTGCGCGACTACCTGTGCGACGCGTGCAAGGCGTACCACGAGGAGGTCCGTCAGCTGCTGACGGCGGCCGGTGTGGCCTTCGAGGACGACGAGAAGCTGGTCCGCGGCCTGGACTACTACACGCGCACCACCTTCGAGTTCGTGCACGACGGACTCGGCTCGCAGTCCGCGGTCGGCGGCGGCGGCCGCTACGACGGTCTCTCCGAGATGATCGGCGGCCCGGAACTGCCGTCCGTCGGCTGGGCGCTGGGCGTGGACCGTACGGTCCTGGCCCTGGAGGCGGAGGGCATCGAGCTCGAACTCCCCGCCAGCACCAGCGTGTTCGCCGTCCCGCTGGGCGAGGAGGCCCGGCGCGTGCTCTTCGGCGTCGTCACCGAGCTGCGCAGGGAGGGCATCGCCACGGACTTCGCGTTCGGCGGGCGGGGCCTGAAGGGCGCGATGAAGAGTGCGAACCGCTCGGGCGCCCGGTACACGATCGTCGCGGGAGAGCGCGATCTCGCGGAAGGCGTGGTCCAGATCAAGAACATGGAGTCCGGCGAGCAGAGCGCCGTGGCGCTGGGCCTCGTCGTGGAGGAACTGCGCGGCCGCCTGTCCTCGTAGTCCCCGCTTCCGGTGGAGGGACGTCAACCCGGCGGGTGCTTTCTCCTCCTGCCGTGCGAGGCCGATTCGGACGGGTCGAAGGCGGTTTCCGGTCGTCGCGCCGACGCCGGAGACCGCCACGTCACCTCCCGTCGCCCGAGGCCGGAGCGCCCGGCGGCCCCGCGGAACACCTTCCCGCGGCGCCGCCGGTACGCCCGTGCTTATGTCCGGCGAACGGCGGACACCGGCGCGGGTGCGGCAGAATGACCGTGCCCGTGCAGGCTACGAAGCGATGGAACGGCGATATGACGACTGCGGCGGTGGACGACGTGTCCTCAGACGAGCGAGCGGACGGCTCCGCGCGCACGATCGGTGCCGGGCGGGTGTTCGCCTGGCTTCTGGTGGTCACGGGTGCGGCGGGTCTGCTGGCTTCGTGGGTCATCACGATCGACAAGTTCAAGCTGCTGGAGGACCCGTCGTTCACGCCGGGGTGCAGTCTGAATCCGGTGGTGTCCTGCGGGAACATCATGAAGAGCGAGCAGGCGGCGGCGTTCGGGTTCCCGAATCCGATGCTGGGTCTGGTCACGTACGGCATGGTGATCGCGATCGGTGCGGGGCTGCTGGCAGGTGCGCGGTACCGGCGGTGGTTCTGGCTGGGCCTGAACGCGGGCGCTCTGTTCGGGGTGGGGTTCTGTACGTGGCTGCAGTACCAGTCGCTGTACAACATCAACGCCCTGTGTCTGTGGTGCTCGTTGGCGTGGGTGGCGACGATCGTGATGTTCTGCTACGTCACCGTGCACAACGTCAAGCACCGGGTGATCAGGGTCCCCGAGGGGCTGCGCAGCGGTCTGCTGGAGTTCCACTGGATGCCGCCGGTGCTGTGGATCGGGATCATCGGCATGCTGATCCTCACCCGCTGGTGGGACTTCTGGACCAGCTGAGCGGAGCGGGGAGCCGAGAAGCGTTGTCAGTGCGCTGACATAGGCTTCACAGCGTGGAGCCCGACCTCTTTACCGCAGCTGCCGAAGAACGCCAGGAGAAGGATCCGTCCAGCAGTCCGCTGGCCGTCCGGATGCGTCCGCGCGTTCTCGACGAAGTCGTCGGCCAGCAGCATCTGCTCAAGCCCGGATCGCCGCTGCGCCGCCTCGTCGGCGAGGGCGGCGGAGGTCCCGCGGGACCCGCGTCCGTCATCCTCTGGGGCCCGCCCGGCACCGGGAAGACGACCCTCGCGTACGTCGTCTCCAAGGCGACCAACAAGCGCTTCGTCGAGCTGTCGGCGATCACCGCGGGCGTCAAGGAGGTCCGCGCCGTCATCGACGGGGCCCGCCGCGCGGCCGGCGGCTTCGGCAAGGAGACCGTCCTCTTCCTCGACGAGATCCACCGCTTCTCCAAGGCCCAGCAGGACTCCCTCCTGCCCGCCGTAGAGAACCGCTGGGTGACCCTGATCGCCGCCACCACCGAGAACCCGTACTTCTCGGTGATCTCACCCCTGCTCTCCCGCTCGCTGCTGCTGACGCTGGAGTCGCTGACCGACGAGGACCTCACGGGACTGCTGCGCCGTGCGCTCACCGAGGAGCGCGGCCTCGGCGGGGCTGTCACCCTGCCCGCCGACTCCGAGGCGCATCTGCTCCGTATCGCGGGCGGCGACGCCCGGCGGGCCCTGACCGCTCTGGAGGCCGCCGCGGGCGCCGCCCTCGACAAGGGCGAGAAGGAGATCTCGCTCGAGACGGTGGAGGAGACGGTCGACCGGGCGGCGGTGAAGTACGACCGCGACGGCGACCAGCACTACGACGTGGCCAGCGCGCTCATCAAGTCCATCCGCGGCTCCGACGTCGACGCGGCCCTGCACTATCTGGCGCGGATGATCGAGGCGGGGGAGGACCCGCGCTTCATCGCGCGGCGGCTGATGATCTCGGCGAGTGAGGACATCGGCCTTGCGGACCCGACGGCCCTGCCGACCGCGGTCGCCGCGGCGCAGGCGGTGGCCATGATCGGCTTCCCGGAGGCCGCGCTCACCCTCAGCCATGTCACCATCGCGCTGGCACTGGCCCCGAAGTCGAACACCGCCACGACGGCGATCGGTGCCGCGCTCGCCGATGTCCGGGCCGGTCTCGCCGGTCCTGTCCCGCCGCATCTGCGGGACGGTCACTACAAGGGCGCGGCCAAGCTCGGTCACGCCCAGGGGTATGTCTACCCGCACGATGTGCCCGGCGGGATCGCGGCCCAGCAGTACGCCCCGGACGCGGTGCACGGCAAGCGGTACTACGAGCCGACGCGCTACGGCGCCGAGGCGCGGTACGCGGACGTCGTGGAGAAGGTCCGCGAGCGGCTGCGCGGTGGCGCCGCCGGCGACTGATCGTCTGTTTGCGGGTCGTGCGGTCAGGGCGCGGCGGCCTCGAAGAGCGTGTGCATCGCCCGGCGCAGTTCGGTGACATCACCGACGGGCTCGGGGAAGTCGAACCGCGCGTCGAAGCAGCGCTCGCCGACGAACCGCACCCGCAGCCCGAAGCGGTCCAGCGCCAGCGGTACCGCCCGCTGTCCGCCCCCGTCCGTCCCCTCGGCCCGGTCGCCGAGCAGTCCGCACAGGCCCTGCACCTGATCGCCGTGGACGGAGTGCAGATGCTGGAGCAGCTCCGTCTCGTACGACACGAGCGGGTCCACGGCGGCCCGGGCGAAGTCCTCCGGCTCCACGCCCGACACACCCCACAGATCGTCCACGCGCAGTTCGCCGACCTCCAGCCGCAGCATCATGGCGCCGGGTTCGGCGAGGCCGGGTACGCAGGTCAGCCACCCGGTGACCCAGGCGCGCCCGCGGATACGATGGGGGACCGAGACCGGGGCGACGTCCGTGATCTCCAGCACGGCGGAGAGCTCGTCGTCCTGGGCGTGGGTCGCGGCCCGCACGGCCGGGGAGTCCGCGGGAAAGAGCAGGAAGACCTCACCGTCGGTGCCCACCACGCGTGCCTGCGGGGTCAGCTGCTCCGGCCGGGTGACCTCCACACCGGGAATGAGCAGTACCGCGGAGCATGTACTCTGTACGAGAGTTCGTGTGCGCTCGGCTGCTGACGGCATCCGAGTGATTTCAAGCCCGCTGGGACGCGGCTGACCATGAGCTGATCGGACCTCCGTCGCCTCGACGCTCTGAGCAGCGTCGGCTTCTTTTGTGCTGTCCGTGATGCGCTTGGTGTTCCCAGGGCGAGACATGCGATCTCCTTGAGTAAGGTGAGCCTAACCTAACCTACAACGGAGGTCTGGAGAACGTGCCTAACCAGTCGCGTCCCAAGGTCAAGAAGTCTCGCGCGCTCGGTATCGCGCTGACGCCGAAGGCTGTCAAGTACTTCGAAGCCCGCCCCTACCCGCCGGGCGAGCACGGCCGTGGGCGCAAGCAGAACTCGGACTACAAGGTCCGTCTGCTCGAGAAGCAGCGTCTGCGCGCCCAGTACGACATCAGCGAGCGCCAGATGGCCCGCGCCTACGACCGCGCGCGCAAGGCCGAGGGCAAGACCGGCGAGGCGCTGGTCATCGAGCTCGAGCGTCGTCTCGACGCCCTCGTGCTGCGTTCGGGCATCGCCCGGACCATCTACCAGGCCCGCCAGATGGTCGTCCACGGCCACATCGAGGTCAACGGTGGCAAGGTCGACAAGCCGTCCTTCCGCGTCCGTCCCGACGACGTCGTGATGGTCCGCGAGCGCTCCCGCGAGAAGAGCCTGTTCCAGGTCGCTCGCGAGGGTGGCTTCGCCGCCGACGGTGAGACCCCGCGCTACCTGCAGGTCAACCTGAAGGCCCTGGCGTTCCGCCTGGACCGTGACCCGCAGCGCAAGGAAGTTCCGGTCATCTGCGACGAGCAGCTGGTCGTCGAGTACTACGCCCGCTGATTCAGGGGCCCTCCCGGCGACAGCGGGAGAGTGACTCACCACGCTTCAGCCCGCCGCTTCCCCGCCCTTTCCGGTGGGGGAGCCGGCGGGCTCTCGCGTTTCCGCGGGCGTCGCCGTACGGACCGGACGCGGCCTGCCCGGTATGGCCGCCGGCGGGCGTACCGGTGTGCAGAGGGCCCGCCGCACCGCCGCGTCCAGCGACAGCTCACGGCCCTCCCGTGCGCAGGAGGCGTACCGCTCGGCCCCCAGCGCCTCGCCCGCCTGCTGCTCGCACAGCGCCCGCGGCCCGCCGAAGTGGCCGGAGCCGAACAGCGGCATCCCGACCGCGCCCCACACCGGCGCCGCGGCGCCCTGGAGCACCGCCGCTTCCTCCGGGTCCCCCTCGCCGGCCGTCACCAGCGCCAGCAGCTCGATCGCGAGCACCAGCCCCACCAGATCGTTGAACCGGTGGTCGATGACGACGGCGTCCTGGAGCAGGGTCCGCGCCCGGGCGTGGTCGCCACCTGTCCACGCCGCGTAGGCCAGGACGTACAGCGCATAGGCGCGGGTCCACAGCTCACCGCGCTCCTCACAGATCTCCCGGACCTCGTCGCAGAGGCCGACCGCCTCCTCCAGGCGGTTCTGGAAGACGAGCGCCATGGCCAGCTCGACCTGTCCCATCAGCACATTGCTGTTGAGTTCGCCGAGGTCCCGGTAGGCCGCGAGGGCCGAGTGGAGCAACTCCTCGGCGCGCGGCAGGTCGTCGGACAACAGGGCCAGGCAGCCCATGCGGTGGACGGCGTAGGCCGCCGCCACCGGGTTGCCGGTGCGGGCCGCCTCTTCGCGGCACTCGTGCAGCGCGCCGGCGGCCGCCGCGTCGTCGCCCTGGAGGATCGCCACATAGCCGAGCACCCACAGGGCCTTGAGCCGCGCCTCCTCGTGGTCCGCGGCCTGCGCGAGCGCCCGGTCCAGCCAGTGCCTGCCCTCCGCGAGCCGGCCGCAGCCGGCCCAGTAGAACCAGAGTGTGCCCGCCAGATGGTGGCCCAGATGCGTGTCCTCCGCGGTCTCCAGGCACAGTTCCAGCGCGGCCCGCAGATTGGGCAGCGCGCTGTCGGTGCAGTCCGCCACCTCCGGCTGCCGCGGGCTGAACCACTCCAGCTCGCACCAGGTGGCCAGCCCCACGTACCAGTCCCGGTGCCGCTTGCGCATGCGCAGGGAGTCGCCGAGGGCCTCCAGCCACTCGGCGCCGTACGCGCGGACGGTGTCGAGCATGCGGTAGCGCACTCCCGCGGGTGTCTCCTCACGGAAGACCACGGACTGCGCGAGCAGCTCGGAGAGCACGTCCAGCACCTGTTCGGCGGGGAGACCGTGGCCGCTGCAGACGTACTCGACGGCCTCCAGATCGAACCGGCCGGCGAACACCGACAGCCGCGCCCACAGCAGCCGCTCCTCGGGAGTGCACAGCTCATGGCTCCAGCCGACCGCCGTACGCAGCGTCCGATGGCGCGGCAGCGCACCGCGGCTGCCGCCGGTCAGCAGCAGGAATCGGTCGTCCAGCCGCTGGAGCAGCTGGTCGAGGGAGAGGGCGGCGAGCCGGCCCGCCGCCAGTTCCAGCGCGAGGGGAATCCCGTCGAGGCGACGGCACAGCTCCCGTACCGCGCCCGTGTTCTCGTCGGACAGCCCGAAGTGCGGCAGTACCGCCGCCGCGCGGTCCGCGAAGAGCCGCACCGCGTCGCTCTCCGTCAGCGGCGCCAGCGGGAAGACCACCTCGCCCGCCAGCCGCAGCGAACGGCGGCTCACGACCAGGACCTGAAGGCCGGGGGAGTGGCGCAGCAGATCCGATACGAGGACGGCGCCGTCCTCGACGAACTGCTCGAAGCCGTCCAGCACCAGCAGCAGCCGGCGCTCGGCGAGGTGCCCGAGGAGGACCTCACGGGGCGGTCTGCTGGTGTGGTCGGTGATGCCGAGGGCGGCGACCAGCGCATGGGCGACCAGCCCGGGGTCGGACAGTGCGGACAGCTCGCACAGCCACACGCCGTCGCGGTGGCCGCCCTGGTCCCGCAGGCCGGCCGCGACACGGATCGCCAGCCGCGACTTCCCCACGCCGCCCGCTCCGGCGACGGTGATCAGCCGGGTGCCACTGTCGATCAGCCGGGCGAGTGCGGCCAGTTCGCCTGCCCGGCCCACGAACGGGGTCGGGTCCGCGGGGAGACGGCCCCGCGGCGGGGAGTGTTCGTCGGGTGAAGGGCCGTTGCGAGAGGTGCGCCGCATAGGACACGGAGCGTACCGGCGCGTATGCACTCCGTACAATCTGCTTGCGCAACTCCCTCGGCCCCGCTGGTAATGCGGTACGGGGTGCGACCCTGGGCGCGATAGGGTCGGAGGACGTTTTCCGACGTGTTTCAGCGACTAGCAGAGAGCGGTGCAGCGTGACCGGTGGAGAGGTTGCCGGGATCCTGGTGGCCGTCTTCTGGGCGATCCTGGTCTCCTTTCTCGCCGTGGTGCTGGTGAGGTTGGCGCAGACGCTCAAGGCGACCACCCGGCTCGTGGCGGACGTGACCGAGCAGGCAGTGCCGCTCCTGTCCGACGCCTCCGCGACGGTCCGCTCCGCGCAGACGCAACTGGACCGGGTCGACGCGATCGCGACCGACGTCCAGGAAGTCACCTCCAACGCCTCCGCGCTCTCCACGACCGTCGCGTCCACCTTCGGCGGCCCGCTGGTCAAGGTCGCCGCCTTCGGCTACGGCGTGCGCCGGGCGATGAGCCGCAAGGACGACGGCGCGGCACCCGAGCCGTCCCGCCGGTCGGTGATCGTCGGCCGTACCGTGCCTGCCGCCCGGCGAAAGAAGCAGAGGGGCTGACGCACCATGTTCCGCCGCACGTTCTGGTTCACCGCCGGCGCCGCAGCCGGCGTCTGGGCCACCACCAAGGTCAACCGCAAGCTCAGGCAGCTGACCCCCGAGAGCCTCGCGGCGCAGGCCGCCAACAAGGCGATCGACGCGGGCCACAAGCTCAAGGACTTCGCGCTCGACGTCCGGGCCGGAATGGTCCAGCGCGAGAGCGAACTGGGCGAGGCGCTCGGCCTCGGGACACCGCCCGGCGGCCCCGAACTGCCCGCGCAGCGCCGCCTCGCCGCCGTGGAGCCGCCGAGGCGCCCGTTCGACAAGCACGGCAAGCGCGACGAGCACACCTACACATCGCACAACCGGAATGAGGACCACTGATGGAGTCGGCTGAAATCCGCCGCCGCTGGCTGAGCTTCTTCGAGGAGCGCGGGCACACCGTCGTGCCTTCGGCGTCGCTCATCGCGGACGACCCGACTCTGCTGCTGGTCCCCGCGGGCATGGTGCCCTTCAAGCCGTACTTCCTCGGCGAGGTCAAGCCGCCGTTCCCGCGCGCCTCCAGTGTGCAGAAGTGTGTCCGTACGCCGGACATCGAAGAGGTCGGCAAGACCACGCGGCACGGCACCTTCTTCCAGATGTGCGGAAACTTCTCCTTCGGCGACTACTTCAAGGAAGGCGCCATCAAGCTCGCCTGGGAGCTGCTGACCACTCCGGTGGCGCACGGCGGCTACGGGCTGGAGCCGGAGAAGCTCTGGATCACGGTGTACAAGGAGGACGACGAGGCCGAGCGCATCTGGCGCGACGTCGTCGGCGTCCCCGCCGAGCGCATCCAGCGCCTGGGCAAGAAGGACAACTACTGGTCGATGGGCGTCCCCGGACCCTGCGGACCGTGCTCCGAGATCAACTACGACCGCGGCCCCGAGTTCGGCGAAGAGGGCGGCCCGGCCGTCAACGACGAGCGCTACGTGGAGATCTGGAACCTGGTCTTCATGCAGTACGAGCGCGGCGAGGGCACCGGCAAGGAGGATTTCGAGATCCTCGGAGACCTCCCGTCGAAGAACATCGACACCGGTCTCGGCCTCGAGCGTCTCGCCATGATCCTCCAGGGCGTACAGAACATGTACGAGACCGACACCCTGAAGGTCGTCATCGACAAGGCCACCGAGCTGACCGGCGTGCGCTACGGCGCCGACCACGGCTCGGACGTCTCCCTGCGCGTGGTCGCCGACCACATGCGTACGTCCGTGATGCTCATCGGCGACGGCGTCACGCCCGGCAACGAGGGCCGCGGCTACGTGCTGCGCCGCATCATGCGCCGTGCCGTCCGCAACATGCGGCTCCTCGGCGCCACGGGCCCGGTCGTCGGCGAACTCGTCGACACGGTCATCAAGACGATGGGCGAGCAGTACCCGGAGCTGGAGACCGACCGCAAGCGGATCGAGACCGTCGCCCTCGCCGAAGAGGCCGCCTTCCTCAAGGCCCTCAAGGGCGGCACCAACATCCTCGACACGGCCGTCACCGAGACCAAGGCCTCCGGCTCCACGGTCCTCGCCGGCGACAAGGCATTCCTGCTCCACGACACCTGGGGCTTCCCGATCGACCTCACGCTCGAGATGGCCGGCGAGCAGGGCCTGTCGGTCGACGAGGACGGCTTCCGCCGCCTGATGCAGGAGCAGCGGGAGCGTGCCAAGGCCGATGCCAAGGCCAAGAAGATCGGTCACGCCGACGTCACGGCCTACCGTGAGATCGCCGACGGCTCCGGAGCCACCGAGTTCACCGGCTACTCCAGCACCGAGGGCGAGACCACGATCGTCGGTCTGCTGGTCAACGGCGTTCCCTCGCCGGCCGCTTCGGAGGGCGACGAGGTCGAGATCGTCCTCGACCGGACCCCGTTCTACGCCGAGGGCGGCGGCCAGCTCGCCGACCAGGGCCGTGTCAAGCTCCACAGCGGAGCCGTCGTCGTGGTCCGCGATGTGCAGCAGCCGGTCCCCGGGGTCACCGTGCACAAGGGCTCGGTCCAGGTCGGCGAGGTGACGGTGGGCTCCACCGCCTACGCCACCATCGACGTGCGCCGCCGCCGCGCCATCGCCCGCGCGCACAGTGCCACCCACCTCACGCACCAGGCGCTGCGTGACGCCCTCGGCCCCACGGCCGCCCAGGCCGGTTCGGAGAACTCGCCGGGCCGCTTCCGCTTCGACTTCGGCTCGCCCGCCGCCGTGCCCGGCACGGTGCTCACGGACGTCGAGCAGAAGATCAACGAGGTGCTCGCCCGTGAGCTCGACGTGCACGCCGAGGTCATGAGCATCGACGAGGCCAAGCGACAGGGGGCCATCGCCGAGTTCGGCGAGAAGTACGGCGAGCGCGTGCGCGTCGTGACCATCGGCGACTTCTCCAAGGAGCTGTGCGGCGGCACGCACGTGCACAACACCGCCCAGCTGGGCTTGGTGAAGCTGCTCGGCGAGTCCTCGATCGGCTCCGGCGTGCGCCGTATCGAAGCCCTCGTCGGTGTCGACGCCTACAACTTCCTCGCCAAGGAACACACGGTCGTCGCCCAGCTCCAGGAGCTGGTCAAGGGCCGTTCCGAGGAGCTTCCCGAGAAGATCTCGGCCATGATCGGCAAGCTGAAGGACGCCGAGAAGGAGATCGAGAAGTTCCGCGCGGAGAAGGTCCTGCAAGCCGCCGCCGGGCTCGTCGAGAGCGCCAGGGACGTACGCGGCGTGGCCCTCGTCACCGGTCAGGTGCCGGACGGCACCGCCGCCGACGACCTGCGCAAGCTGGTGCTCGACGTCCGGGGCCGTATCCCGGGCGACCGTCCCGCCGTCGTCGCTCTGTTCACCACCGCGAACGGCCGGCCGCTCACGGTCATCGCCACCAACGAGGCCGCCCGCGAGCGCGGCCTCAAGGCCGGAGACCTCGTGCGCACAGCCGCCAAGACGCTGGGCGGCGGAGGCGGCGGCAAGCCGGACGTCGCGCAGGGCGGCGGGCAGAACCCTGCCGCCGTCGGCGACGCCGTGGCCGCTGTCGAGCGCCTGGTCGCCGAGACCGCGTGATGCGCCGGGGACGCCGTCTCGCGATCGATGTCGGGGACGCCCGTATCGGGGTCGCCTCGTGCGACCCCGACGGGGTCCTCGCGACGCCGGTGGAGACCGTGCCGGGACGGGACGTCCCGGCCGCCCACCGGCGGCTGCGGCAGCTCGTCGAGGAGTACGAACCGATCGAGGTCGTCGTGGGCCTGCCCCGCTCGCTCAGCGGCGGGGAGGGGCCCGCGGCGGCCAAGATCCGGGTCTTCACGCAGGAGCTCGCGCGCGGGATCGCACCGATTCCGGTGCGACTTGTGGACGAGAGGATGACCACAGTGACGGCCAGTCAGGGGCTCCGCGCTTCGGGTGTGAAGTCCAAAAAGGGCCGCTCTGTCATCGACCAGGCTGCCGCTGTGGTGATCCTTCAGAACGCTCTGGAGTCCGAACGGGCGTCGGGAACGGCTCCCGGCGAGTCCGTCGAAGTGGTTGTCTGATCGCGATACGGTAACGTTCCGCGCGATGCGGCGGTGTTCGAACAGCTGTCGCTCAGCAAAGAGGCGGGACGCGTCAAAGCCTGCCTCGCGGCCCTAGGGGATCGATGACTGATTATGGCCGGGGCCCCGGCTCCGAACCGTGGCATCCCGATGACCCTTTGTACGGCGACGCGGGATGGGAAGGGCAGCAGGCCGCGGCCGGCCAGGCCGCCTACGGCCAGCAGCCGCACCAGCAGTACGCGCAGCCGCAGCAGCCGCAGCAGCACTACGGACCCCAGGACCCGTACCAGCAGCAGTACCAGCAGCAGGGGTACGACCAGCAGGGATACGCGCAGCAGCAGTACGACCAGCAGGGGTACGCGCAGCAGCAGTACGCCCAGCAGAACCAGCACCCGCAGCACCCGCAGCAGCACAACGGCGGCTGGGACACGGGCCAGCACCCGGCCATGCCCTACCCGGGCGACCCCGCCGACACCTACGGCGGCCCGCCTCCGGGATACAACAGCCGCCAGGAGGCGGACTACTACGCGACCCCCGAGGCCTACCCGCCGCCGCAGCCCCCGGGCCGGCGGCAGGCCGAGCCGGAGCCCGCGCCCGCGCCCGCGGCCACGGAGTGGGAGACGGAGGCGGCGAAGGAGGGCGAGGAGACCCACCCCTTCTTCACCGGCGACGACGGCCGTGACGACGACGGGGAGTACGACGACGACCCGCGCGAGACGCGGCGCGGCAGCGGCAACGAGCGCCGCGGCAAGACCAAGAAGAAGAGCCGTAACGGTTGTGCATGCCTGGTCGTCTCGCTCGTCCTCGTGGGCGGACTCGGCGGCGTCGGCTACTTCGGCTACCAGTTCTGGCAGGGCCAGTTCGGTGCCGCGGCGGACTACGAGGGCGAGGGCACCGGCTCCGTCGAGGTGGAGATCCCCAAGGGCGCCGGTGGGTACGAGATCGGCCGGATCCTCAAGGACAGCGGTGTCATCAAGAGCGTGGACGCGTTCGTGTCGGCGCAGGAGAAGAACCCCAAGGGCAAGACCATCCAGGACGGCAACTACGTCCTGAAGAAGGAGATGTCGGCGGCCAGCGTCGTCGAACTGATGCTCAGCCCGGGCAGCCGCAACAACCTGATCATCGCCGAGGGCCGGCGCAACGTCCTGGTCTACGCCGAGATCGACAAGCGACTGGATCTCCCGGCGGGCACCACGAAGACGGTGGCCAGGAAAGAGGCGAAGAACCTCGGGCTGCCGGAGTGGGCGCTCAACCGCCCCAAGGTCAAGGACCCGCTGGAAGGATTCCTCTTCCCGGCCAGCTACTCGGCGGCCAAGGGCAACAAGCCCGAGGCCGTGCTCCGCAAGATGGTGGCCCGCGCCAACGCGGAGTACGAGAAGGCCGGTCTGCAGGACAAGGCGAAGAGCCTGGGACTCGCAGGTCCGTGGGAGCTGCTGACGCTCGCCAGCCTGGTGCAGGTCGAGGGCAAGACGGACGACGACTTCCGCAAGATGTCCGAGGTCGTCTACAACCGCCTCAAGCCGACCAACACCGAGACCAACCAGGAGTTGCAGTTCGACTCGGCCTTCAACTACCTCAAGGGCGAGAGCAACATCGACATCTCCGAGCAGGAGATCAACACCAACCCGGACCCCTACAACACGTACACCAACAAGGGGCTCACACCGGGGCCGATCAGCAACCCCGGCAACGCGGCGATCGCGGCGGCGCTGAATCCGACGAAGGACGGCTGGATGTACTTCGTCGCGACCGACGGCAAGGACAAGACGGAATTCGCCAAGACCCACGACGAGTTCCTGAAGCTCAAGGAAAAGTTCGATGCCCGCAACGACTGAGGCACGGCGTGCGGCGGTCCTCGGATCGCCCATCGCCCACTCGCTCTCCCCGGTGCTCCATCGCGCCGCGTACGCGGAGCTCGGCCTCGCGCACTGGACGTACGACCGGTTCGAGGTGGACGAGGACGCGCTGCCGGACTTCGTGAAGGGGCTCGACAGCTCCTGGGCCGGCCTGTCGCTGACCATGCCGCTGAAGCGGGCGATCATCCCCCTGCTGGACGGCATGAGCGACACCGCCGCGTCCGTGGAGGCCGTCAACACCGTCGTCCTCACCGAGGACGGCCGACGACTCGGCGACAACACCGACATTCCCGGCATGATCGCCGCCCTGCGTGAGCGGGGTGTCGACAAGGTCGACTCCGCGGCCGTGCTCGGCGCCGGGGCGACGGCCTCCTCCGCCCTCGCCGCCCTCGCGCGCATCTGCACCGGACCCGTCACCGCGTACGTACGCAGCGCGGGCCGGGCGGCCGAGATGCGCGGCTGGGGCGAGCGGCTCGGGGTGGACGTCCGTATCGCCGACTGGGCGGAGGCCGACGCGGCGCTCCAGGCGCCGCTCGTCGTCGCCACCACCCCGGCAGGAGCCACCGACGACCTCGTGGCGGAGGTGCCCGACCGGCCCGGCACCCTCTTCGACGTGCTCTACGAGCCGTGGCCGACCGCCCTGGCCGCCGGATGGTCGGCGCGCGGCGGAGCGGTCGTCGGCGGCCTCGACCTCCTGGTGCACCAGGCGGTCCTCCAGGTCGAGCAGATGACGGGCCGCGCACCGGCGCCGCTGGCCGTGATGCGGGCCGCGGGCGAGCGGGCGCTGGAAGCCCGCTAGAAGCCGGCGGGCTCGAAGCCCGCTGGAGATGCCGTCCGGATCGAGGCCGGCCCCACGCGGCCCTGCGGCCGTCCTTTCCGGTGGTCGGCATGCCTGGCCGGGGCGAGGACGCTGACACACGCTGATACGCGGCGTCCGACTGCTGGACCGGCGGCCGGGTCCCACGTCCGGACATGGGAGGATCGTGGGTAGGCGGGCCAGGGCCGCGCTGCCCCAGTTGTCGCTGGGACGTGTCCCGGGCCGCGCCGTCGCAGGCCCAGGCGCGAGCAGGAGGAGCACCGTTGAGCAGGTTGCGTTGGCTGACGGCGGGGGAGTCGCACGGACCCGCACTGGTGGCGACGCTGGAGGGTCTTCCCGCCGGTGTGCCGATCACCACGGACATGGTGGCGGACCACCTTGCCCGCCGGCGTCTCGGCTACGGACGCGGTGCGCGGATGAAGTTCGAGCGCGACGAGGTGACCTTCCTCGGCGGAGTGCGCCACGGGCTGACGATGGGCTCGCCGGTCGCCGTCATGGTGGGCAACACCGAGTGGCCGAAGTGGGAGAAGGTCATGGCGGCCGACCCCGTCGACCCCGACGAGCTGGCCGCGCTCGCCCGTAACGCGCCGCTGACCCGTCCCCGCCCGGGCCACGCCGACCTGGCGGGCATGCAGAAGTACGCCCTGGACGAGGCCCGCCCGATCCTGGAGCGCGCCAGCGCCCGGGAGACCGCGGCCCGCGTCGCGCTCGGCGCCGTCGCCCGCTCCTACCTCAAGGAGACGGCCGGTATCGAGATCGTCTCGCACGTGGTGGAGCTGGCCGCGGCAAGGGCTCCGTACGGTGTGGTCCCGACCCCGGCCGACGTGGAGAAGCTGGACGCCGACCCGGTCCGCTGCCTGGACGCGGACGCGTCGAAGGCGATGGTCGCCGAGATCGACCAGGCCCACAAGGACGGCGACACCCTCGGCGGAGTCGTCGAGGTGCTGGCCTACGACGTTCCGGTCGGACTCGGCTCGCACGTCCACTGGGACCGGCGTCTCGACGCCCGGCTCGCGGCCGCGCTCATGGGCATCCAGGCCATCAAGGGCGTCGAGGTCGGCGACGGCTTCGAGCTGGCCCGGGTGCCGGGATCCAAGGCCCACGACGAGATCGTGCCCACCGCGGACGGGCTGCGTCGCTCGACGGGCCGCTCCGGCGGCACCGAGGGCGGCATGTCCACCGGTGAGCTGCTGCGGGTGCGCGCGGCCATGAAGCCGATCGCGACCGTGCCGCGTGCGCTGGCGACCGTCGACGTCGCCACCGGCGAGGTCGCGGCCGCCCACCACCAGCGCTCCGACGTCTGCGCCGTGCCCGCCGCCGGCATCGTCGCCGAGGCGATGGTGGCGCTGGTGCTCGCCGACGCGGTGGCCGAGAAGTTCGGTGGCGACAGCGTGAGCGAGACCCGGCGCAACGTGCGCTCCTACCTCGACAACCTGCACATCCGGTGAGCGCCCCGCTGATCGTCCTGGTCGGTCCCATGGGCTCCGGCAAGTCCACCGTCGGCGCGCTGCTCGCCGAGCAGCTGGGCGTGGCCTACCGGGACACCGACGCCGACATCGTCGCGTCCGAGGGGCGGGAGATCTCGGACCTCTTCGTCGACGAGGGCGAGCCCTACTTCCGTGAGCTGGAGCGCGCGGCCGTACGGGACGCGGTCGCCGCCCACACCGGAGTGCTCTCCCTCGGCGGCGGCGCCGTCCTCGACGACGCGACCCGCGAACTGCTCACCGGCCTGCCCGTCGTCTACCTCTCGATGGAGGTGGAGGAGGCGGTCCGGCGCGTGGGGCTGAACCAGGCCCGGCCGCTCCTCGCCGTCAACCCCCGCAAGCAGTGGCGCGAGCTGATGGACGCCCGCCGTCATCTGTACACCGAGGTGGCCCGCGTGGTCGTGGCCACCGACGAACGCACCCCCGCAGAGGTCGCCGAGGCGGTCCTCGACGCTTTGGAGCTGAAGGACGTATGACCGATCAGTCCGTGACCCGTATCCAGGTCGGCGGTACGGAAGGCTCCGACCCGTACGAGGTCCTGGTGGGCCGTCAGCTGCTCGGTGAGCTCCCCGCGCTGATCGGCGGGGCACAGCGCGTGGCGGTCCTGCATCCCGAGGCGCTCGCCGAGACGGGCGAGGCGATCCGCGAGGATCTGGCGTCCCAGGGCTACGAGGCCATCGCCATCCAGCTGCCGAACGCGGAGGAGTCCAAGACCGTCGAGGTCGCCGCGTACTGCTGGAAGGCCCTCGGGCAGACCGGCTTCACCCGCAGCGATGTCGTCATCGGCGTCGGCGGCGGCGCCACCACCGACCTCGCGGGCTTCGTCGCGGCGACCTGGCTGCGCGGGGTGCGCTGGGTCGCCCTGCCGACCACGGTGCTCGGCATGGTCGACGCGGCGGTCGGCGGCAAGACCGGCATCAACACCGCCGAGGGCAAGAACCTCGTCGGCGCCTTCCACCCGCCGGCCGGCGTCCTGTGCGACCTGGCCGCGCTCGACTCGCTGCCGGTCAACGACTACGTCAGTGGTCTGGCGGAGATCATCAAGGCCGGTTTCATCGCCGACCCGGTGATCCTGGAGCTCATCGAGGCCGACCCGGAGGGCGCGCGCTCGCCCGCCGGACAGCATGCCGCGGAGCTGATCGAACGGTCCATCCGGGTCAAGGCCGAGGTCGTCTCCAACGACCTCAAGGAGTCCGGTCTGCGCGAGATCCTCAACTACGGCCACACCCTCGCCCACGCCATCGAGAAGAACGAGCGCTACAAGTGGCGTCACGGCGCCGCGGTCTCGGTCGGCATGGTCTTCGCCGCCGAACTGGGCCGGCTGGCCGGGCGGCTCGACGACGCGACCGCCGACCGCCACCGCGCGGTCCTCGAGTCCGTGGGGCTGCCGCTGACCTACCGCGGCGACCAGTGGCCGAAGCTCCTGGAGACCATGAAGGTCGACAAGAAGTCCCGCGGCAACCTGCTGCGCTTCATCGTCCTCGACTCTCTCGCCAAGCCGACCGTGCTGGAGGGCCCGGACCCGGCGGTGCTGCTCGCCGCGTACGGCGAGGTGTCGGCGTGACCCGCCGGGTGCTGGTGCTCAACGGGCCCAACCTCGGCCGTCTCGGCTCCCGCGAGCCCGATGTCTACGGCGCCACCTCCTACGCCGGGCTGGTGGAGGCCTGCCGGTCGCTCGGCAAGGAACTCGGCTTCGACGTCGAGGTGCGGGAGACGAACGACGAGGGCGAGATGATCCGCTGGCTGCACGAAGCCGCGGACGGTTCGATTCCGGTCGTTCTCAACCCCGGTGCCTTCACCCACTACTCGTACGGCATGCGGGACGCCGCGGCGCAGCGCACCGCTCCGCTGATCGAGGTGCACATCTCCAACCCCTACGCACGCGAGGCATTTCGGCACACATCGGTGGTGGCCGCCGTCGCCAGCGGTACGGTCGCCGGCTTCGGCATCGGCTCCTACCGGCTCGCCCTGCGCGCGCTGGCGGAGGAAATCGCGGGCTGAACAGGGCACTTCGGGCCGATCCCGGCCGTTCATCCAGTGGCGGCCGGGACTTCGGGAACGTATTCCGGCGCCGCCGCGGGGTACGGTTCGGTAGCAACGGCGGCCGAGCTGCCGCCTGACCAGCGTCAGTCGCACGAGACGGAGTGGCACCGGATGCAGCACGCAGTGGGGGGTCCGCTGCCGCCCCACCGACCGGGGCACGGACCGGCCGGATGGACACACAGCGCCCAGCACCCGGGGCCGCCGCAGGGCCCTCCCCCCGGGCATCCGGGCGCACCGCCGCAGGGTCCGCCCGCAGGACCCCCGCCCGCCGGACACGCTCCCGGGCCGCAGCAGCCCGCCGGACATGCTCCCCGGCCGCAGCAGCCCGCCCACCCCGGACCGCCGCCCCCGCACACCGGGCAGCCCCCGCAGGGCTGGACGGGACCGGGGCCCCAGCACCCCTCCGCGGCGCCGCCGTCCCGCGACACCACCGGGCACGTCCCGCTGCCGCCCGGCGGACCGGTTCCCATACCCGCGCCCCCGCAGAACGACGGCGGCACCGGCACGGCCACCCTCGCCGTCCTGCTGATCGGCCCCGCCGGCGCCGGCAAGACGACCGTGGCGCGTCACTGGGCCACCAGTCGGCGCGTCCCCACGGCCCACATCAGCCTCGACGATGTCCGCGAATGGGTCTGCACGGGCTTCGCCGACCCCCAGTCCGGGTGGAACGACAGCTCCGAGGCCCAGTACCGGCTCGCCCGCCGCACCTGTGGCTTCGCCGCCCGCAATTTCCTGGCCAACGGCATCTCCTGCATCCTCGACGACGCCGTCTTCCCCGACCGCCCGGTTGTCGGACTCGGCGGCTGGAAGCGGCACGTCGGTCCCGGCCTGCTGCCTGTCGTGCTGCTCCCCGGCCTCGAGGTCGTGCTGGAGCGCAACGCCGAGCGCAGCGGGAACCGGCGGCTCTCCGACGAGGAGGTGGCGAGCATCCACGGCCGGATGGCCGGCTGGTACGGCTCGGGCCTGCCGATCATCGACAACTCCAAGTACGACGTGGAGACCACCGCCCGGGTCCTCGACGAGGTCCTCGCCCGCTCCATCGCGAGCCCGCCGGCCTGGTAGCCGCCGGCCACGCGCTCCGGCCGGACGCGCTGACCGGGCCGCCTCGCGCCCCCGGTCGGACGCGCTGACCGGGCCGCCTCGCGCCCGCGCTCGTAGGCTCGGAACATGTCAGAGGTGTATGGCGTCCGCCGCAGCCGGCTGCGCGACCGGTGCGCGGCCACCGGCAGCGACGGGGCCCTGGTCTCGCGTCCCGCGAACGTCCGCTATCTCGCGGGCGGAGCACCTCCCGGGGCCGTTCTGCTGCTGGGCGGGGCCGAGGACATCCTGCTCTGCCCCCGTACGCTCACCGGCGACCCCGCCGACGGCCGCCCGGACGAACGGCTGCGGCTGACCGTGCTGCCCACCTCCGCGGGTGACCCCGCGGTCGCCGCCGCCGAGCTGGCCCGGACGGAGGGTGTCGAATCCCTCGCCGTCGAGGAACACCATCTGACCGTCGTCCGCCATCGCGCACTGCGCTCCGTGGCGCCGCGGCTGCGCATCGCCGACCTGGGCCTCGCCGTCGAGCACCTGCGCATCGTCAAGGACGAGGAGGAGATCGCCTGTCTGCGCATCGCGGCGGAGATCACCGACCAGGCGCTGGGCGAGCTGCTGGAGTCGATCCTCGTGGGGCGCACCGAGCGGCATCTCGCTCTCGAACTGGAGCGGCGGCTCGTGGACCACGGCGCCGACGGTCCCGCGTTCGCCACATCCGTCGCGACCGGACCCAACTCGGGCCGTGGCGGTCACCGCCCCACCGACCGCCGTGTCGAGGAGGGTGATTTCCTCTCGGTCTGCGTCGGTGCCAATTACCGGGGGTACCGCTGCGAGATCGGCCGCACCTTCGTGATCGGCACCTCGCCCGCGGACTGGCAGATCGAGCTGTACGACATCGTCTTCGCCGCTCAGCGGGCCGCCAGGGAGTCCCTCCTGCCGGGCGCCGCGTACCGCGAGGTCGACCAGGCGGCCCGGCAGATCCTCAACGCCGCGGGCCACGGAGAGGGCCTCGCACAGCTCACCGGACACGGTGTGGGGCTCGAAATCGAGGAGGACCCGCGGCTGGGCCCTGCCGCCATGGGTAAACTGGACGCTTGTGTGCCGGTCACCGTCGAACCGGGGGTCCACGTCCCCGGCCGGGGAGGTGTCCGGATCGATGACACGCTCGTCGTGCGCCAGGAGGCGGACGGCGGACCCGAGCTACTCACCATCACGACCAAGGAACTGCTCGCGCTCTAGCCTCGCGGCAGCGCGTTTCCTCGGTCGTCCACCAGCGTCAGTCCAGGAGATTCCGCAACCGTGGCTTCCACGAACGACCTCAAGAACGGCATGGTGCTCAAGCTCGACGGAGGCCAGCTCTGGTCCGTCGTCGAGTTCCAGCACGTCAAGCCCGGCAAGGGCCCTGCCTTCGTGCGCACCAAGCTCAAGAACGTGCTCTCCGGCAAGGTCGTCGACAAGACGTTCAACGCCGGCGTGAAGGTCGAGACGGCCACCGTCGACCGCCGCGACATGCAGTTCTCGTACATGGACGGCGAGTACTTCGTGTTCATGGACATGCAGACCTATGACCAGCTCATGGTCGACCGCAAGGCCGTCGGCGATTCCGCCAACTACCTGATCGAGGGCTTCACGGCCAGCGTCGCCCAGCACGAGGGCGAGGTGCTCTACGTCGAGCTGCCCGCCGCCGTCGAGCTGGTCATCCAGGAGACCGAGCCGGGTGTCCAGGGCGACCGCTCCACCGGCGGCACCAAGCCCGCCACCCTTGAGACGGGCTTCACCATCCAGGTCCCGCTCTTCATCACCACCGGTGAGAAGATCAAGGTCGACACCCGTTCCGGCGACTACCTCGGCCGGGTGAACAGCTAACCGTGGCTGCTCGCAACAAGGCCCGTAAGCGCGCCTTCCAGATCCTCTTCGAGGCCGACCAGCGCGGGGCGTCCGTGCAGACGGTCCTCGCGGACTGGGTCCGGCACGCACGGTCCGACGACCGGCAGCCGCCCGTCGGTGAGTACACCATGGAGCTGGTCGAGGGGTACGCGGAGTACGCGGACCGGATCGACGACCTCATCGCCACGTACGCGGTCGGCTGGACGATCGACCGGATGCCGGTCGTCGACCGGAACATCCTGCGGCTCGGCGCGTACGAACTGGTGTGGGTGGACGAGACCCCGGACGCGGTGGTGATCGACGAGGCGGTGCAGCTCGCCAAGGAGTTCTCCACCGATGAGTCCCCTGCGTTCGTGAACGGCCTGCTGGGCCGGTTCAAGGACCTCAAGCCGAGCCTGCGCCGCGCATAGGCCGAGTCCTGTGCGGCGGGACGGTTTCACCGGGCCCGGGACGGAAGACGAACAGTCTTCCG
>NZ_JBHXSL010000042.1:0-68369 GCF_042714725.1 Streptomyces sp. NPDC058685 | reverse complement strand
CGGTCGACCACACCCGGGCCGGCTGCGGCCTCCTCGCGCACCCCCCGGACCGCCGGGACGCCCGTCACGGCCGGGCCGATGGCATCCCGCCCGGCTGACGCGCCGCCGCGCCGGGGGACATCGGAAGGGCCGTCACGGCCCTCCTGATGTCGTACCCGGATCCATCACGGACGGTCCGTCAGATAGCCGCCCATCGTGCGGAAGTAGTCGGTGGCGGCGAGTTCGGTGCCGTCCTCGGTCCGTACGCGCTTCAGCAGGAGGCCGTGGTTGCGTCCGGTACGGGCGTCCGCGCCGGCGACGATGACGATGCCGTCCCCCTCGCGTATGAAGATCCGCCCCGGGGTGCCTCCGTAGCGCCCTTCCGACACCGCCGCGGAGACGACGCGCAGCCGCTGTCCGCGGTGGTGGGTGAAGGCGTTGGGATAGGGGTCCGACTGCGCGCGGACGAACCTCTCCAGTTCCTCCGCCGGCCAGCTCCAGTCGATCCTGCTGTCCTCCACGGAACGCTTGTGGAAGAAGGTGGACTTCGAGCGGTCCTGCGGCGTCCACACCGCCGTGCCGGCGGCGATGTGGTCGAGCGCGTCGTGGACGATCGGTCCGATGAGGTCAACCGTCTTGCGGAACAGGTCCGTTGCGGTGTCCCCGGGCCCGACGCGCACGGAGCGCTGGAGCACGATGTCCCCCATGTCGAGCTCGCCGTCCATGCGATGGGCCGTGACACCCACCTCCGGCTCGCCGTTGATCAGCGCCCAGATCAGTGGCGAGAAGCCCGCGTACGTGGGCAGCAGCGAGTCGTGGACGTTGAGCGTGCCGTGCGGCGGCAGGTCGAAGATCTCCGGTGGCAGCCAGGTGCGCCAGTTGTTGGCCACGATGATGTCGGGCTCGACGTCCCTGAGAGCGCTGAGCAGTTCGTCGTCCCCGGGGCGGTTGCGCAGCAGGACCGGCACGCCGTGCTTCTCGGCCAGGTCCGCGACGGAGTCGTCCCAGATCTTCTCGTAGGCGTGTTCGCTCTTGGGATGGGTGACGACGAGGACCACTTCGTGTTCGGAGTCCAGCAGAGCCTGCAGCGTGCGGTGGCCCCAGGTCTGATAGCCGAACATGACGACCCGCATGTGAATCCTCCTCAGACATTGCAAGGTAAGGCTAACCTTATCTAACATGTGCGTGCTTAGGGAGGCGATGACGCGGTGAACACACTGCAGAGTGGGCCGGGCACCATCCACGACGTTCTGGGCATTGGGTTCGGTCCGTCGAATCTTGCTCTCGCGATAGCGATCCAGGAGTACAACGCACAAGTATCCGAAGAGGACCGGCTCGAGGCGACGTTCCTCGAGAAGCAGCCCCGGTTCGGCTGGCACCGGGGCATGCTCATCGACGACGCCACGATGCAGGTGTCGTTCCTCAAGGACCTGGTGACGATGCGTGACCCCACCAGTGACTTCAGCTTCCTGTGCTACCTGCGGGAGCGGGAGCGGTTGGTCGACTTCCTGAACCAGAAGACGCTCTTCCCGCTCCGCATCGAGTTCCACGACTACTTCGAGTGGGCCGCCGCCCGCGTCTCCGGCCTGGTGGAGTACGCGACGGAGGTCGTCTCGGTGAAGCCCGTGACCGAGGACGGCGAGGTGCGCTGGTTCGAGGTCATCGGACGCAACCCGGCGGACCCGCGGCAGCCGATCGTGCGCAAGGCGCGCAATCTGGTCATCGCCACGGGCATGGAACCCCACCTTCCGCCGGGGACCGTGCTGTCCGACCGTGTCTGGCACAACAGCGAGTTGATGCCGCGTGTGGCCCAACTCGTCGGCGACGGAACCCCCGTACGCCGGGCCGTCGTCCTCGGCGCCGGACAGAGCGCCGCCGAGGCGGTCGACTACCTCCACCGCAGCTTCCCGGACGCCGAGATCTGTTCCGTGTTCGCCAAGTACGGTTACACCCCGGCCGACGACAGCCCCTTCGCCAACCGGATCTTCGACCCGGAGGCGGTCGACATCTACTTCCAGGCGCCGCGGGACGTGAAGCAGGCACTCTTCGACTACCACCGCGGGACCAACTACTCGGTCGTGGACATGGATCTGATCGAGGCCCTGTCCAGAACGATGTACCAGGAGAAGGTCCAGGGCCGCCAGCGGCTGCGGATGCTGAACGTCTCCCGCATCCGGGAGGTCGAGACGAGCGACGACCGGCTCGACATCACGGTGGAGTACCTGCCGACCGGCGACCGCGACGTGCTCACGGCCGACCTGCTGGTCCATGCCACGGGCTATCAACCGCGCGGCATCGGTGAGCGGTTGGGCGACATCAGCAAGCTCTGCATGCGCGACGAGGAGGACGCCCTGCTGGTGGGAAGAGACCACCGGGTCGCCACGCTGCCGGGCGTCGCCTCCGACATCTACCTCCAGGGCGGCACGGAACACACGCACGGCATCACGTCGACGCTGCTGTCGAACACGGCGGTGCGCGCCGGAGAGATCCGCGCGTCACTCGTCGCCCGGCGCATGGCGAGGGGACGGGTGCCGCACGGCATCAGCTGAGGGAGCGGGATGCCGGCCTCGCGTGCGGGGCCGGCGGATCGGCACGACATGAGGTGGGGAACAGCCGCACCTCGCGCATGACCGGCGCCAGATGCACAGAGAACTCGTCGATCAGGCCATGCTCGACCCTGCCGGGCGAGCTACTGCCGAGGCCCGGACCGCGCGGAAGCGGGCCGGGCCTCACGTGTCTCTCAGGCCGCCGGGAGCCGGGGCAGTTCCTTCGGGAAGGTCCGCGACTCCTGGCAGTCGACAGCCTTGTACGTGTGACGAGCGAGCTGGTAGGCGAAGTCGACGAGGACCTGCCGCAACTCGTTCCCGTGGACGCGGGTCTCCCCGATGGTCCGGGCGTCGACGGTCAGCGCATAGGCGTCCTGTGCCTCGCCGGGCTTCTTGCCGGGAGGAGTGCAGGGGACGTAAACGGCCGAAGAGTCCTCCAGGGTGAGCACCTTGACCTCCCCTACCGACACTTCCGAGATGTTCCCGTCCGATGCGTACGACGTGCGCCAGCCGCCTGGAGACGCGTCCCCCGGCTGCACCTCTCCCGAGATGACCGAGCCACTGCTGGTGCGCACGTAACACGCGAAGAAGTAGTGCCCGCCCAACCCGCCCGGCCGGAGTTCTCCCCGTTCCTCGGCCGAGCGTGCGGTCGGCAGCGCACGCGCCGCCGTCTCCCTGTCCACCGCACCGTCGCACGGCCTGGCCGGCAGCCGGTCGATCCCCTTGGTGAAAACCTCCAGGTACCCGAAGACCATGCCGACCACCACCAGGCAACCGATGCCCACGGTCGTGGCGCGCTTCTTCCGACTTGCCTGCATCTGCTTGCTCACATCTACTCGTACTTACGCGGCCGGCCTGGCATGGACGTCCTCCAGCATGGAGTCGCTGTCTCTCCAGCCCTGTTCGACCGCTACCCGGGCCAACTCGCGCCCCTCGGCCGTGGTCAGTTCCGTGAAACCGTGCTTGCTGATGGCCGCGGCGAGGTTCTCCTGGGTATGGAGTTTGGTCGATTCCATGTTCTCGTTGAGCGTCTGTCCGCTGACGTAAAGAGCCTTGTCGGCCGCTCCCTCAACCTTCTGACCATTGAGGAGGCTATCCACGGCGATACCGGCGATACCACCGAAGAAGCCGCTGGCCGCAGCGCCGGTCACAGCGGCGCCCGGCCCCATGGGGACCAGTGCGACGCTGCCGACGTTGACGCCGGCAGCAAGGAAGGACTTGACGATGTCCCCCTTGGCCTTCAGGGCGTCGTTCGCCGCCGTCTCGGCCCCCAGGTCGCCTGCAATCTTGGCATCCGCTACCGAATGTCCGACGATGCCCTCGATGATTCCGGCGTTCCTGGCGATGGCATTGATGGGCAGATCAGACTTGCCGTCGAACAGCTCCGGATTCGCCATGTGCGCTTCCAGGGAGCTCGACGTGTAGACGCTCTCACCGACGATGATCGCAGCCCGGCCCATGGGGTCCCTGGAGACCTCGTACAGGAAGCGCGTGGCGTCGACCGGCTTGAGGCCCTCCGGGTTCTGGCTGTCGGTCACGAAGATCGCCCCGCTGCCTGTGCCGGCGAGCGACCGACTTATCTCCGGCATGTATGACGCCGCCATGTCGCCGAAGCTCTCGCCCGTCGCCTTGTTCACCAGCTTGGCCCCGGTTTCCGGCTGAGCAACCGCGTGCATCACATCCTGCATGAGTGCGACCTGGGCCTTGCTGTGCGGCCTGATGTCGGCGGACTTCTCGCCGTCCCCGTAGCCCGTCACGGCCGCCTCGAGGGCGTGCGCCACCGCACCGTCGCGGTCGGTGTACCGCATGCTCTCCACCACGTGCTCGAAGACCTTCTTGTCGTCGAAGGTCTCCAGCGCCGCCTCGGGGTTGTGCGACAGGGCCTTCATGAAGCCGACCATCGGGTCGCGGCCGTCGTCGTCGCCGAAGACGAGGTCCGTGACGTTTCCGGTCTTCCAGAGGTCGTTGGTGCCCATGCCGGTCTGGCCGGCCGGCGCCATGTCCATCTTCAGGAGCTGCTTGCCGTACGCGTCGAGGAACTCGGCGTCGTACTTACCGTGGTGCATCAGGCTGCTCATGACCTGGTAGCCCATGGCGCCGTTCGGCCTCAGCGGGTCCGAGGGGTTGGAGCGGAAAGCCGTGGTCGCCTCGTCGAGGACCTTCTTCTTCCAGTCCTGCATACCGTCCGCGTCGGACAGCGTGGCCGTGGCGAGCGTCATGCTCAGGTCCTTCTGGATGCTCTGGAGCTGCTTGAGCTCCTCGCCCCTCGCGCCCGCGTGGATCTCGGCAAGGTCGTTCCAGAACTGCAGGGTCTCCTTGCCACCCAGTTTGGAGGCGAACTGGGCGGCGAAGAGCTCGTCGTCCTTGTACGTGGCCATGGTCCGCTGGAATTCGGCGAGCTCTTGGGGCGACATCTTCTTGGCGTCCTTCGCCAGCATCGCCATGGCGTCGGCCTTTTGCAGCGCGTCGGCAGCGGAGTCGCGGTCGGCATGCTTGGCGCCGGAAAAGCCGTAGTCGGCCTGCTCGGCTATCGCCTTCAGGGCACGGGCCGCGGTGGAGTCGCTCGTGGTGGCCTGCCCGAGGAGATCCTGGACCCTGTTCCTCAGCGCCTCGGCCTTCTCCTGGGTGCCAGGAGGTTCGGGGTGAATGGCCGCGACGACGCGGAAGCCGCCGCCCTGCTCGCCGTAGACCGACAGCTTGTCCTTCTGGAAGCCGTCGTCGAGGGCCTGCTTGAGCTTGTCCCGGTACCCGACGAGCTCGTCGTACGTGTCCTTGAGGATGTTGTGGATGGACGTCCCCTGGGTGAGGGCGTCCGAGAACTCGCCGGCCGTCTTGGAGATGAACTCACGCGAGACGGTGGCATTGACGCCGGCCCAGTTGGCCTTGTCGGCCTTGGCCTTCATGTCGTCGCGCGACTGCTTCTCCAAGGTCGTCAGGCTCTTGACGACCTTGCCCCAGTCGCTGATCGCGGTGTTCAGCAGCGAGAAGTTGGCATTACGGAGTGCTTCGAGGTCCATCAGCGCTTCGTTCCCTCGTCAAAACCCTTGTCGAGGGTGGCGATGCTGCTGGCGGTCGACGCGATGTGGTACTCGTCGCCGGCGTGGGCCTTCTTCGTGAAGTCCATGTGGTTGGAGATGTGGGCACAAGCGTCGAGCAGGCTGGTCAACGACTTCTCCCACCGCTCCTGGACGGTGTCCAGGGCACCCCCGAGCTCGAACTCCTGCGTCTTGAGGTCCTTGGCGGCGCTCTGACTGCTGGACCAGGCGTCACGGCCGGAGCGGCCGAGGTCCGTGAACAGCTTGAACGCGCTGTCGCCGACCGCAGCCAGGTCCTGCTGATCGACTTTGAGGTCACCCTGCTGCTCGCCGCCGCCCTTACCGCTGGGCACTCCGTTGAGTTGCATTCGTGACGAGCTACTGCTGTCGGCGTCGGCCTTCAGCCGCTCCCATTCATCCCACGCCATCTCGTGGTTACCTTCCCCCCGTACGAACAAGCAATAGATCGACGTTCCGTCAGGGAAGGCCGTAAGACGTCCCGGACACGTCAAAGGTCGACCCTACACAAGCCAGGGGAACGGATGATCATGCGGCCTTGTCCCCTCCTCGGCTGTCCCTTGCGGGGGGAGGATCGGGCCGAAGGGGCGGCTGCCCCGGAGGCAGGACTCGGGTAGGTCCGGTGAGGGCTTCGACGATGCGCCGCGACGACAGTTCCTCGGTGACGGGCCGACCGGCTCGGCGGGAGTGAACGGGGCGCGGCAGCAGGGGGCTCGGCCCGGGTCGACGTCGCGGACGACGCCGACGCGGCTACTGCGAGGGGTAGGCCTTGATGCTCACGGCCGGCCCGCGGGAGTTGCGTGCCACGGCGGCGGCCGCGGCCCCGGTCACGTCGACAACAGCCGTTCCCTGCGGCGGCACCATGACCAGATCGCCGACCGGGGTGACCTCGGTGGCCTGCTGGGTGTCGCCCTCCGCCGGCTGGTCCCAGACGATGTAGGCGACCCGCACCATCGCCGGTGCGTCGTCCTCGTTGGTGAGCCTGACCTTCGAGAAGCGCTCGAACCGCTCGACGTCGCGGCCCTGGCTGTCCAGGGCCTGCGTCGTGACGACCGCCGAGCCGCCGAGGAAGCGGGCGGTCTCCACGCTCTGGACGGTCACCTCGACATCCGTCACGTCGTGCTGCCCGGGTCCCGTGAACCGAAGGATGTCGTATCCGTCTCCCTCCGAAGCGACCAGCGTGCCACGGTCACTGCCGAACACGGTGCTGACCTCGACCTGCGGCAGAACGTGATCGTTCTTGTCGATCGCGCGGAAGGACAGGGTCGGGACGACCGCTCCCATGGTGTGGTTCGAGATCACGAGCATCTGGTTGATCGTTTCGTCCTCGCCGGAGTCCCCCACGTATTCGAAGGACAACCCCTTGGAGTGCTGCGCACTCCCGGACTCAGGAATGCTCTTCAGCCCGCACCCGGACAGCAGCGCTCCGGCTGCCACCAGTCCTACCGCCGCAGCTACTGGTCTTCGCCAATCCACCCTCACGACCTGCACCCCTCCCCATCAGCAATTGTCCGCCGGAGGGTATCCGACCCCGGTGGACCGGCCCTGACACGGGCCTGCCGGTCCGGGGAGTGCATGAGGATGTCGGACTCCAGGCGGTGCCGGAGCGCGCGCTGCCGGGGTCCCGGAGGAGGGCTGATCGTGCGGTGTTCGTGTCGTCTCTCGGTCACGCGACGGGACCTGCGGACCATGGGCCTCGCGGGCGGGATCAGCGGTCCGCGATGTCCTCGCGGAGGCCGTCGGAGAATTCCCACCACGACATGGGAAGCCAGTCGCCGTCGACAAAGGCATCGACTGTCGCGCCGCGACCGCGGACAGTCACGGTCGTTCCCGGCGGGTACACCGTGCCGGAGAGCCCGGGTACGGGGACGAGCAGGGTTCCGAGTCGCTGTGCTGACACCTTGGGCCCTCCATCTCAATATCTCGGAAGAAATCCGATCGAATGTGACGAGGCTACCGGCTTGTCCGATCGAGCAGTCCGGAGAATCATGAGAAATAGGTCACGTGGGGAAATCGTGCGGGGGGAAACCGAGAATCGGTCGAAGCGAGGTGGCAGCGATGAAGGCAGTCGTTTACCAGGGACCGTTCAGCGTAGCGGTCGAAGATGTTGAAAAGCCCAGTATTCAGCATCCCAACGATGTGATCGTCAGGATCACCTCCACCGCCATCTGCGGCTCCGATCTGCACATGTACGAGGGCCGTACCGCTGCCGAGCCCGGCATCGTCTTCGGCCACGAGAACATGGGGATCGTCGAGGACTGCGGTGCCGGCGTCACCTCTCTCGAGGAGGGCGACCGCGTGGTCATGCCCTTCAACGTCGCCTGCGGTTTCTGCACCAACTGCGTGGACGGATACACCGGTTACTGTCTGACCGTCAATCCCGGTTTCGCGGGCGGTGCTTACGGCTACGTCGCCATGGGTCCGTGGACCGGTGGTCAGGCGGAATACCTCCGTGTCCCCTATGCCGACTTCAACTGCCTGAAATTGCCGCCGGGTGAGGAGCACGAGCGCGATTTCATTCTGCTCGCCGACATCTTCCCCACCGGCTACCACGGCTGCGAACTCGCCCAGGTCCGTCCCGGCGAAAGCGTCGCGGTGTACGGAGGCGGTCCGGTCGGGCTCATGGCCGCCTATTCGGCCATGCTGCGCGGCGCGAAGCAGGTGTTCGTCGTGGACCGCGTCGCCGAGCGACTGGCGAAGGCCGAGGAGATCGGCGCGGTGCCGATTAACTTCGCCGAGGGCGACCCGATCGAGCAGATCAAGGACATGACCGGAGGCGTCGGCACGGACAAGGGCGTCGACGCCGTCGGCTACCAGGCGACGGCACAGGGCACGGACCGCGAGGAACCGGCGACCGTCCTGAACTCGCTCGTCGGCACGGTCCGGGCCACCGGAGCACTCGGAGTCCCGGGTCTCTACGTCCCGTCCGACCCCGGAGGCCCCGACGAGGACTCCAAGAAGGGCATGCTCCTCGTGTCGGTCGGCAGGCTCTTCGAGAAGGGCCTGCGGATGGGTACGGGACAGTGCAACGTGAAGCGCTACAACCGGTTCCTGCGCGACATGATCATCGAGGGCAGGGCGGAGCCCAGCTTCGTCGTCTCCCACGAACTGCCCCTGGACCAGGCGCCGTCGGCGTACGAGAAGTTCGACCAGCGGGTCGAGGGCTACACCAAGGTGGTGCTGCACCCGTAGGCATCGCATCGCGGTCCGCGCGCACCGTCGGATGCCCGACGTCCGCGGTGCGCGCCTCCGCGGTGGGGCCCCCGGCCCCGGTCTCTCCGGCCGGGGCCGCGGCGTCGGGTCACGCGTCCAGACGACGAGGGATCCCCGCGGGCCGGGTTCCTGCTCACACGGCGCGCGGTCGAGGCCTGCGACCTGCGCGAGCTGCAACGGATCTCCGACGCCGGGTACGACGAGGCCGGAACCGAGCTGGACCGGCTGCTGAAGGCACCGGCCGACGGGCAGTGGGACTGAGCGGGCGGTCGGCGGTGCGGTGAACGGAAAGACGCTCCCGCTTCGCTCTCCGCGCATTCCGTCACCGATGGACTCCCACGGTCACGTGCCGACGACTAGGGTCGATCCGGTCCGGCGGAGGCAGCGCGGTTCAGGGGATGCTCATGGCGCGAGAGTGCTGGTTCTGCGGGAGTGGCGCGACGGCACCGGAGCACGATCGTGTCATCGGGTTGCACCGGGACGTCGAGAGCAGTCCGACCTGGACGCTGGGCATCCGCACCAGATGGCAGAGGGCCGGCATCCGTGTACCCCGCTGCGGGCGCTGTCGTGGAGGCCACCGGATCGAGCGGACGATGATGGTGCTCGCCGTCACCGCGGTGATCGCATACTCCGCCAGTGGCCAACTCGACAGGCTCCTGGGCATCCTGCCGAGTACGTCGTCCGGCAGGGTCCTCTCTGCCGTGTGGGCAGCGGTGGCCTGTCTCCCCGCACTGGCCTGGATCGCCACCCGCCAGGCGTGGTTTCCCCGGCCACGCCTCGCTCCCCGCCACCTGCGCCACGCTCGCCGGCACCCGGCGGTCCAGGAACTGAGGGAGGACGGCTGGAAGTACAGGCCCGGGCCCTTTCCGTACTGGCGGAACCCCGAGGACCCGGCCCTGGTGCGGCTGTCCGCGCCAACCGCCGGCGCCCGGAAGGCGGCCGGGTGTGTCATCGCGGTGCTCGGTCTCGCCTCGGTGGTCGTGACCGTCGTGCTGTATCTGCGGGACAGCGAGCTGGCGGCCGTGTTCCTGGTGGCCGCCCTCGGCCTGTTCTTCCTTTCGTCGAAGATCAACCCCGAGGCGTGATCACGGACCCGCGCTGACCGAGGTCGCTGCCGAGGATGGTGAGCACCCACGCCCCGGACGTACTTGCGAGTCCATCGCACCTGGTCAGATGCCGTATGACGGTGGTAGCCGCAATGCTCTTCCTGTGCCACGGTGGCTGCATGGACGCCATGGAGGGGAACAAGCACCACCACGGACACCACGGACACCACGGACACCACGGACACCACGGACACCACGATCACGCCGCGACCGGGCATCGGCATGGGCCGCGTGCGTCCCGCACCGCCCGTGTACGGCACCGGCTGATACACCTCGTCCGGCCGCACAGCCACAAGTCGGTGGACAAGGTCGACGCGGCGATGGAGACCTCCCGCGAGGGCATGCGCACGCTGTGGCTCTCCTTCACCGTCCTCGGCGCCACCACGCTCGTCCAGGCCGTGATCGTCGCCCTGTCCGGGTCGGTCGCCCTGCTCGGCGACACGATCCACAACGCCACCGACGCGCTGACCGCGGTCCCGCTCGGCATCGCCTTCGTCCTCGGCCGACGGGCGGCGAACCGCCGTTACCCGTACGGCTACGGCCGGGCCGAAGACCTCGCCGGCATCCTCATCGTGGCGGCCATCGCCGTCTCCGCCGCACTGGCCGCCTACGCCGCCGTGGACCGGCTGCTGCACCCTCGCGACATCACGCACCTGTGGGCCGTGGCGGCGGCCGGGGTGGTCGGTTTCATCGGCAACGAGTGGGTGGCCCGCTACCGCATCCGAACCGGCCGGAGGATCGGCTCCGCGGCCCTGGTCGCCGACGGTCTGCACGCCCGTACCGACGGATTCACCTCACTGGCCGTGCTGTTGGGCGCGGGCTGCGCCGCGCTCGGCCTGCGCCTGGCGGATCCGGTCATCGGCCTGTTGATCACCGCCGCGATCCTGTTCGTCCTCAAGGACGCTGCCCGCGAGGTGTACCGGCGTCTGCTGGACAGCGTCGATCCCCGTCTCATCGAGACCGCGGAGACCGCGCTGCACGCGGTGGACGGCCTGCGAGGCGTCGGACCGGTGCGGATGCGATGGATCGGCCATACCCTGCGCGCCGAGGCCGACATCGTGGTCGACCCGCACCTGACCGTCGTCCAGGCCCACCGGCTGGCCGTCGCCGCGGAACACGCACTGATCCACGCGGTACCCCGGCTGACCGCCGCGACCGTCCACACGGATCACACGCCGTCGGACGGCGACCCGCACGAGCCCCTCGCGCATCACCTGGGCCAGGTGGATGTGGCCGCGGCGGACCGCGCTGGTGCCGGAGCGCCGTGACGGGCCCCGATACCGCGTCAGCCGGTCGACGGTTCCCGCGGCTGTCGGGGACCGCACAGCAGGACAGCGGCGTCTACGACTCTCAACCCGTGGCCCGCCACTCGCTCGTGGATCCGGGGGAGTGCGGGCACGGCGCTCGTCGCCCCCCTCATGAGGATGACCACGTGGTCGGTCCCCACGCCGAGCAAATCCGAGAGCCAGGGCGGTCTCGGATCGTCGCCGCAGGGGAGGAACGCTGGTTACTCGTACCGCCGTTGCTCGTAGAACTCCATGATCCGGTCGTGGAACGCGCCCTCGTCGTGGTTCTCGGCGAGGCACCCGGGGGGCCACGGCCGGGTGGGCGGCCACACCTCACCGGCTTCGCCCGCGTATGTCCGGGCGCGGGTGCCGCGCGCCCACGGCCCCTCACGAAGCGCCGGCTCCGCGAGACGCCGTGGTGCACACCCGAGGTCAGCCGGACGTCATTCGGCCTTCGCCTGCGCCGAGATACCCCCGTCCACCGGCATCGCCGTCCCGGTGACGAAAGAGGCACGCCCACTGCACAGCCACGCGGCCGCCTCCGCTATCTCCCGCGGATCCGCCATGCGCTTCTGGATCTGCGGGGCGATGAAGGCCTGTTCCAGGTGCGGGAACTGGCGGACCGCCTCGCCGATCATCTCGCTGCGGGTCGTGCCGACCACGAGGGCGTTGACGCGGATGCCCTGCGCGCCGTACTCGGCCGCCGCCGCGCGCGTGATCCCGAGGATCGCGTGCTTGGCCGCCACGTACGGCACGGACGCGCCCGTCGCGTAACGCCCCGCCGTACTACTGGTGTTGACCACCGAGCCACCCCTGCCCGATGCCAGCATCACGGGCAACTGGTGCTTCATGCAGTTCCACACCCCGCGGACGTTGACGTCCATCGTGCGGTCGAAGACCTCGTCCTCGGTCTCGTGCAGCAGCGTCCCGACCGTGGCGTAGCCCGCGTTGTTGAAGGCGCAGTCGAGCCCGCCGAACTGTTCGACGGCCGCCTCCACCACCCGGCGGACGTCGCCGGAATCGGCGACGTCACCGGGAACGGCGAGCGCGCGGCCGCCCTTGGCGGTGATCTCCTCGGCGATGGCGCGCAGCTTCTCGGCACGGCGTGCCATCAGGACGACGGCGGCCCCTTCCTGCGCGAACAGATGCGCGGCAGCGGCGCCGATCCCGCTGGACGCGCCCGTGATCATCGCCACCTGGCCCGTGAGCATGCCCTGGTGGTTCCCCTGTGTGATCTCTTCTCCGGTCATCGGACGAGCATAGGGAGATCACGGGTGTCGTCGCATCGGTGTTCGACCCGCAGGCGTACTCCTCATGACGGCCGCTGTGGGGCTACCGTCGTCGGCAGAAGCGCACGTCGCGAACGCCGCATGGTCCCCACGAGAAATCCTGGTCACACATGAGCGATGCCGACCCGGGGCTGTTCGGGCCCGACTCCGTCACCTGGCACCTGCACGGCGACCCGATGATGTGGGTGGCGGGTGTCCGCGCCCTGTACCTCCAGGCGCTGCACCCCCGCGCGGTCCGTGGCGTCATGGAGAACTCCGACTTCCGCAAGGACGCCTGGGGCAGGCTCCTGCGTACCGCCGACTTCGTCGGCACCATCAGCTACGGCACCACCGAGGCGGCCGAGAAGGCGGGCGCCCGGGTGCGGCGGATCCACTCGCGGCTGAAGGCCACCGACCCCGCCACCGGCGAGCGGTACGGCGTCGACGAACCGGACCTGCTGCTCTGGGTGCACTGCGCCGAGATCGCCTCCTACCTCCAGGTCGCCCGCCGCTCCGGCTTCCCCCTCAGCGACGCCCAGGCCGACCGCTACATCGACGAACACCGCGAGAGCGCACGCCTCATCGGCCTCGACCCCGAGGCCGTCCCCGCCACGGCCGCCCACCTCGTCGAGTACTTCCGCACGACACGGCCGCAGCTCGTGGCCGGGCCCGACGCACGGGACGTGGACGACTTCCTCCGGCGCCCGCCGACGCCCGCCCTGCTCGTGCCCGCGCGGGAACTGCTGTGGAGACGCGTGGCGAACCTCGCGTACAACGCTCTGCCGCCGTTCGCCCATGAGTTGTACGGCCGTCCCGCGCCCCCGCCGCCGCGCGTCACCCGTCAGCTGGCCGCCACCGGGCACCTGTTGCGCTGCATCCCCTCGCGTGTCCGCTGGCAGCTTCCGCCGGGTCACATCCTGAAAGCAATGGCCCGGCTCGGACCGGACACCCGCCCCGCCCCGTACAAACTCCGCAGACAGGAGGCCATACTGAACAGGCCGGGTGGGGCGCAGCAGAGCGACGGGGGCGACAGCACGCGATGGCGGAATCCAGGCTGATCCAAGGCCGCTACCGGCTGCTCGAACGCATCGGGCGCGGCGGCATGGGCGAGGTGTGGCGAGCCGTCGACGAGGCGCTCGGGCGTCATGTCGCGGTCAAGTGCCTCAAGCCGATGGGTCCGCAGCACGACGCCGGCTTCGCCACGGTCCTGCGCGAGCGCTTCCGCCGCGAGGCCCGCGTCGCGGCCGCCCTCCAGCACCGCGGGGTCACCGTCGTCCACGACTTCGGCGAGTACGACGGCGTGCTCTACCTGGTCATGGAGCTGCTCGAGGGCCGCAACCTCAGCCAGTTGCTGGAGGAGAACAGCCAGCGCCCGCTGCCGGTGCGGGACGTGCTCGACATCGCCGAGCAGGTCTCCGACGCCCTCGCGTACACCCACGGGCAGGGCATCGTCCACCGGGACCTGAAGCCCGCGAACATCATGCGGCTCACCGACGGCGCGGTGAAGATCTGCGACTTCGGTATCGCCCGGCTCGGCGAGGACATCGGGTTCACCTCCCGTCTCACCGGTACGGGCATCGCCATGGGCACACCGCACTACATGTCGCCCGAGCAGATCAGCGGCGGCCATGTCGACCACCGCAGCGACCTGTACTCGCTCGGGTGCGTGCTCTACGAGATCGCCACGGGCGTCCCGCCGTTCGATCATGACGACGCCTGGGCCGTACTCGTCGGCCACCGCGACACGACGCCGGAGCCGCTGCGTACGCACCGGTCCGAGATCCCCGACTCCTTCCAGGAGATCGTGCTGGACCTGCTGGCCAAACCGCCGGAGGACCGGCCCACCGACGCCAAGCACCTCACCCTCAGGATCGGCGCCGCGGCGCGCCCGGGCGTGGCGCACTCCCCGCCGCCGCCCGGCCCGGCCGAGGAGCCGGCGCCCGCGCCCCGTCTGCCGTCCTGGACCCGCGGAATGACCACCGGGCACAAGGCCACCGCGACCTCGGTGACGCGGACCTCGCTGCCCGACCACACCGCCGGGCTGACGGGGGAGTGGACCACACTCACCGACCCGCGCGGCGCTGCGGTGCTGCCGGCGTCCGCCGGACCCGAGCGGCCCACTCCGCCGCCCGAGCTGGTCGCCGTCCTCGCCGGCCGGCACAGCGCGGGCCTGAGTCTCGGCCGTCTCGGCCGCTGGGAGGAGGCGGGCGAGGTGCACCGCGCGGTCGCCGCCGAGCGCGAACACGCGCTGGGTCCGGACCATCCGGACACCCTCGCCAGCCGCTACGAGGTCGCGTTCACACTCAGCAGGACCGGGCGGGCCGCGGACGCGCTGCGCGAGTTCGACCGGGTGGCCGAGGGGCGCGAGCGGACCATGGGCGCCGACCATCCCGAGGCGCTGGCCGCGCGGCAGGAGACGGCGTACGTCCTCGGGCAGCTGGGCCGCCACTTCGAGGCGCACGACGTCTACGCCTCCGTGCTGGCCGCCCGCGAGCGCACCACGGGGCCCGACCACCCCGACACACTGCGCTGCCGGCACAACCTCGCCTTCAACCTCAGCAGGCTGGGACGGCTGGAGGACTCGTTCCGCATGGCCCAGGACGTCGCGGCGGCCCGCGCCCGGGTCCTCGGCGCCGACCATCCCGACACCCTGGTCACGCAGTACGAGGTCGCCTACGCGCTCGGCCGCCTGGGCCGCTGGTCGGAGGCGCTCCAGACGTACCGCGAGGTGGCCGTCGCCCGCGCCCGGGCGCTCGGTCCCGACCATCCCGACACCCTCGCCGCCCGCTACGAGGTCGGCATCAGCCTCGGCCGGCTGGGCCACAGCGCCGAGGCGCTGGAGCTGTACCGCTCCCTCGTCGCGGACCGCACCCGCATCCAGGGCCCCACCGACCCGGAAACCCTGCGCGCCCGGCACGGCGTCGGGGTGAACCTGGGCAGGCTCGCGCGCTGGGAAGAGGCGCTCGCGGAGGCCCAGGACGTCAGCGCGCTGCGCGAACGTGTCCTCGGCGCCGACCACCCGGACACCCTCGTCAGCCACCGCGAAGTGGCCGTCGGCCTCGGCTGGCTCGGCCGCTGGGCGGACGCGCTCACCACCCACCGGCACGTCGCGACGACCCGCGAAAGCATCTTCGGCCCGGACCACCCCGACGCCCTGGCCAGCCGGAACGACGAGGCGCACTGCCTGGAGCAACTCGGCCGCCAGGAGGAGGCGGTGGAGCTCTACCGCACGGTGGCCGCGCTCCGGGAACGGCGGGGCACGCACGGGCGGTAGGTGTTCGCGGGGTGGGCACCCACCGCCGCCGGCGACTGTCGTACTGATCCCAACGAGTCGGACCGGGTGTCCACAGGGCAGGACCCCGGCCCCCATCAGGGGATATCGTCCGCCCATGTCCGCACACACTGCGTATGACGTCGTGATCGTCGGTGGAGGCCACAACGGCCTGGTCGCCGCCGCCTACCTCGCCCGCGCCGGTCGCTCGGTGCTCGTACTGGAGCGCCGGGGGAACACCGGGGGAGCGGCCGTCTCCACGCGGCCCTTCGCCGGGGTCGACGCGCGGCTCTCCCGCTACTCCTACCTCGTGTCGCTGCTGCCGGAGAAGATCGTGAGCGAGCTCGGCCTGCGCTTCTCCGTGCGCAAGCGCACCGTCTCCTCCTACACCCCCAAGGGCACCGGCGGGCTCCTCGTCGGCGCCGGCCGGACCCGGGAGTCGTTCGCCGCGCTCACCGGTGGCGAGGGCGAGTACGCCGCCTGGGAGGACTTCTACGGCATGACCGCCCGCCTCGCCGAGCGTGTCTTCCCCACCCTCACGGAACCCCTGCCGACCCGGGACGCGCTGCGGGCCCGTATCGACGACGAGACCGCCTGGCGGATCCTCTTCGAGGAGCCCATCGGGGAGGCGATCGAGAAGCGGTTCAGCGACGACCTCGTCCGCGGTGTCGTCCTCACCGACGCCCTGATCGGGACGTTCGCCGACGCCCATGATCCGGGCCTCGCCCAGAACCGCTGCTTCCTGTACCACGTGATCGGCGGCGGGACGGGCGACTGGGACGTGCCCGTCGGCGGGATGGGCGCGCTGACCGACGCCCTGGCCGCGGCCGCCCGGGACGCAGGCGCGAAGATCGTGACCCTGCACGAGGCGACCCGCATCGAGACGGACGGCGAGCACGCCACCGTCACCTACCGCTCGCACGACGCCGAGGGAACGGTCGACGCGGGGCATGTGCTGGTGAACGCCTCACCGCGGGAGCTGGCGGCGCTGCTCGGCGACGAGGCGCCCGAGCCGGCCGAGGGCGCGCAGCTCAAGGTGAACATGCTGCTGCGGCGTCTGCCGCGGCTCAGGGACCGCTCCGTCGACCCGCGCGACGCGTTCTCCGGGACGTTCCACGTCTCCGAGGGGTACGGCCAACTGGCCACCGCCTACCGGGAAGCGGCTTCGGGCAGGCTGCCCAGCGCGCCGCCGTCGGAGATCTACTGCCACTCCCTGACCGACCCCTCCATCCTCGGCCCCGAACTCGCCGCGCAGGGCTACCAGACCCTGACCCTGTTCGGACTGCACACCCCGGCCAGGCTGTTCACCGCCGACAACGACGCCGCGCGCACGGAGTTGCTCGCCGCCACGATCGCCGAACTGGACACCTATCTCGACGAGCCGCTCGCGCGCTGTCTGGCGCTCGACGAGAACGGCGAGCCGTGCATCGAGGCCAAGACGCCGCTCGATCTGGACCGCGAACTGCTGCTCCCCGGCGGGAACATCTTCCACCGCGACCTGTCCTTCCCCTACGCGACGGAGTCCACCGGCCGGTGGGGCGTCGAGACCGCGCACGCCAACGTCCTGCTCTGCGGTGCGGGCGCGGTGCGTGGCGGAGGCGTGAGCGGGGTGCCCGGCCACAACGCCGCCATGGCGGTGCTCGGCCGGTGACACCGCGTCAGTCCGCGGACGGCGTCCAGCCCGTGGCCTCGATCCGGGCTGCGTCCCGGGGCGTGCCGTCGTCGAAGACGGTACGGCCCCGGTCCGTGACCGTGATCGCGTCCACGTAGACGCCGC
The DNA here is from genome assembly GCF_042714725.1 of Streptomyces sp. NPDC058685. Lineage (NCBI taxonomy): Bacteria > Bacillati > Actinomycetota > Actinomycetes > Kitasatosporales > Streptomycetaceae > Streptomyces > Streptomyces sp. NPDC058685. The sequence continues at coordinate 50,870 of NZ_JBHXSL010000042.1, read as the reverse complement.
GGCCCACATAGAGCTGGTCGGTGGCGTAACGCCAGCGCAGCCGCAGGGTGGTGCCGCGCCAGGCGGCGAGGTCCGCGGTCAGCCGGTGCCAGCGGCGCCCCGACCAGCCGGTCGCGGTGCCCGCCGGGTGCGACTGGGGCGCCGCACCGTCCCGTGCGGTCGTGAACGGCACCGGCTGCCAGCTCGCGCCGTCGTCCGACGACGCTTCGAGGAACAGGCCGTCGGAGCCCGGCTCGGTGTCCCACCACAGGGAGCATCCGAGCCGGGCAGACCCGGACCCGGAGCCCGAGGCAGGCGGGGACGACAGCGCGAGCCCGGGCAGGGTGAGCGTCGCCGACGAGGCGGCGGCCATGCCCGCGAACCAGGCCCTGCGGCCGTGGTCGGGACGTACGGGGACGGCACGCGCGAGGTTGTTGGCCGCGGCGGCCCGTGGCGCACTCCCGCTCCGCCAACTGCGCACCGGATGGACGGAGTTGCCGAGCACGATCAGGAACGAGTCGGAGCCGGGGTCCAGGACCAGGCTGGTGCCCGTGAATCCGGTGTGCCCGGCGGTGCGCGGGGTGGCCATGGCTCCCATGTACCAGTGCTGGTAGAGCTCGAAGCCGAGGCCGTGCTCGTCGCCCGGGAAGGCGGTGTTGAAGTCGGTGAACATCAACTCGACGGAGGACGGGAGCAGGATGCGGGACCGCCCGTAGACACCGCCGTTGAGGAGCGTCCGGGCCAGGACCGCGAGGTCCCAGGCGCAGGAGAAGACGCCGGCGTGACCGGCGACGCCGCCGAAGCCGAAGGCGTTCTCGTCGTGCACCTCTCCCCATACGAGTCCGCGGTCCAGGCCCGACCAGGGCAGCCGGGCGTCCTCGGTGGCGGCGATCTTGGGCCGCCAGGAGGCGGGCGGATTGAAGCGCGTGCGGTGCATCCCGAGTGGAGCGGTGATCTCCTCGCGGAGCAGTAGATCCAGTGCGCGTCCGGTGATCTTCTCCAGGATCAGCTGGAGGGAGATCAGATTGAGGTCGGAGTACAGGTAGGCGGTGCCGGGCGGCGTGACCGGGACCTCGTTCCACAGCAGCCGGAGCTTGCCCTCACGGGTGGGCTCCCTGAAGAGCGGGATCCAGGCCCGCAGCCCCGAGGTGTGGGTGAGCAGTTGGCGGACGGTGATGTCCTGCTTCCCTCCGGCTGCGAAATCCGGCAGATACGCGGCGACCGCCGCCTCCAGCCGCAGCGTGCCCCGCTCGATCTGCTGCACGGCGAGCAGCGAGGTGAACAGCTTGGAGACGGACGCCAGATCGAAGACCGTGTCCTCGGCCATGGGGATCTGCCGCTCGGGCGGGAACTCCACTCCGGTGTCGGTCTTCTCGTCGTACGCGGCGTAGCGCACCGCCTTGCCGATCGGCCGGTGCAGCGCCACGGTGCCGCCGCGCCCCGCGAGCAGTACCGCCCCCGCGTACCAGGGGTGCTTCGGAGACGGGCCGAGGAACGTGCGTGCGTCGGTGACGAGTTGCTCCAGGTGGCGGGGGATCAGACCGGCCTGCTCCGGGCTGCCGCGCCGCAGGGTCGGCCGCCCGCCGGCCGGACTCGCGCCCCCGCCGGAAGCCCCACCGCTCTCGGCGGCCGCCGCGTCGGCGAACGGGATCGGCCCCAGCGCGAGCGCTCCGCCCAGGGCCAGCACTCCGCTGCCCAGTCTCCGTCGGCTGATCCCTCTGCCCTCCGCGCCCTGTGTCATCCGGAACCTACCCTCTCCTGAAAGTATCTTTCGGGATCACGATCAGCAGTGAAACTTTCTTGCGGGGCTCGGGCGGTGTCAACCACCTCAAAGAATCTGACACAGCATCAGAAAATCTCTTCCCTCGTCTGTCCGGCTGCGGCATCCTGCCGCCCATGGAGACGGAGCTGAGCAAGAGACTGGGGATCGAACACGCCATCTTCGGCTTCACGCCGTTCCCCGCGGTGGCCGCCGCCATCACCAGGGCCGGCGGGTTCGGCGTCCTCGGGGCCGTCCGCTACACCGCCCCCGACGACCTCAGACGCGATCTCGACTGGATGCAGGAGCACAGCGACGGCAAGCCGTACGGACTCGACGTCGTCATGCCCGCCAAGAAGGTCGAAGGCGTCACCGAAGCCGATGTCGAGGCGATGATCCCGGAGGGGCACCGGCAGTTCGTCCGCGACACCCTGGCCAAGCACGGGGTGCCCGAACTCGCCGAGGGGGAGGCGGCGGGGTGGCGCATCACCGGATGGATGGAAGAAGTCGCCCGCACCCAGCTCGACGTCGCCTTCCAGTACCCGATCGGACTGCTCGCCAACGCCCTCGGTTCCCCGCCGGGCGACGTCGTGCAGCGGGCGCACGGTCAGGACGTCCTGGTCGCCGCACTCGCCGGCAGCGCACGCCACGCCGAGCGCCATGCCGAGGCAGGCATCGACATCGTAGTCGCCCAGGGCTACGAGGCGGGCGGCCACACCGGCGAGATCGCCTCCATGGTGCTCACTCCCGAAGTGGTCGACGCCGTCGATCCGTTGCCCGTACTCGCCGCCGGCGGCATCGGCAGCGGTGCACAGATCGCCGCGGCACTCGCGCTCGGCGCGCAGGGAGCCTGGCTCGGTTCGCTCTGGCTCACCACCACGGAGGCCGACCTGCACTCCCGCGCACTGACGGCCAAACTCCTCGCCGCCGGCTCCGGCGACACCGTCCGCTCGCGCGCCCTGACCGGCAAGCCCGCGCGCCAACTGCGGACGGAATGGACCGACGCCTGGGACGGCCCGGACGGACCCGGCACCCTGCCGATGCCGCTCCAGGGCCTGCTCGTCGCGGAGGCCGTCTCGCGTATCCAGAAGCACGAGGTGGTGCCTCTGCTCGGCACACCGGTCGGCCAGATCGTCGGACGGATGACGTCCGAGCGTGCTGTGCAGACCGTCTTCGACGATCTGACCCGCGGCTTCGAACGGGCCGTGGACCGCATCAACCGCATCGCCGGAAGGAGTCAGTGATGCCCAACGGCTTCTGGGCCCAGGCGGCGGCCGACCCCGGTCGCACGATCCTGACCGCGCCCGACGGTACGGCCTGGACCGCGGGCCGGCTGCACGCCGTCGTCAACCAGCTCGTCCACGGGCTGCGCGCCGCGGGTCTCGAGCGCGGTGACGCCTTTGCCGTCGTGCTCCCCAACGGCGTCGAACTCCTCACCGCCTACCTCGCCGCGTCCCAGGCCGGGCTGTATCTCGTCCCCGTCAACCACCACCTCGTCGGCCCCGAGATCGCCTGGATCGTCGCCGACTCCGGCGCCAAGGTCCTCATCGCGCACGAGCGGTTCGGCGACGCGGCGACGGCGGCGGCCGACGAGGCGAAGCTGCCCGCGAGCCACCGGTATGCCGTCGGCGCCGTCGACGGCTTCCGCCCCTACGCCGAACTCCTCGACGGACAACGGGAGTCCGCCCCCGACGGCCGCACGCTCGGTTGGGTCATGAACTACACCTCGGGCACCACCGGACGGCCGCGCGGCATCCGCCGGCCGCTGTCCGGCAAGGCTCCGGAGGAGACCTATCTCGGCGGGTTCCTCGGCATCTTCGGCATCACGCCCTTCGACGGCAACGTCCATCTCGTCTGCTCCCCGCTGTACCACACGGCCGTGCTCCAGTTCGCCGGCGCGGCCCTGCACATCGGGCATCCGCTGGTCCTGATGGACAAGTGGACGCCCGAGGAGATGCTGCGGCTGATCGACCGACACAGGTGTACGCACACGCACATGGTGCCGACGCAGTTCCACCGGTTGCTCGCGCTGCCCGACGACGTCAAGGCGCGGTACGACGTGACGTCGATGCGGCACGCGATCCACGGTGCGGCCCCCTGCCCCGACCACGTGAAGCGGGCGATGATCGACTGGTGGGGGACCTGCGTCGAGGAGTACTACGCGGCGAGTGAGGGAGGCGGTGCCTTCGCCACCGCCGAGGACTGGCTGAAGAAGCCCGGAACCGTCGGCAAGGCCTGGCCCATCAGCGAACTCGCCGTCTTCGACGACGACGGCAACCGCCTGGAGCCCGGTGAACTGGGCACCGTCTACATGAAGATGTCCACCGGTGGCTTCAGCTACCACAAGGACGAGGCCAAGACGCGGAAGAACCGGATCGGCGACTTCTTCACGGTCGGCGACCTCGGCGTCCTCGACGAGGACGGCTATCTCTTCCTCCGTGACCGCAAGATCGACATGATCATCTCGGGCGGCGTCAACATCTACCCGGCCGAGATCGAATCCGCGCTGCTCACCCATCCGGCGGTCGCCGACGCGGCTGCCTTCGGGATACCGCACGCCGACTGGGGAGAAGAGGTCAAGGCCGTCGTCGAACCCGCCGACGGTCACGAGGCCGGCGACGCACTCGCCGCCGACATCCTCGACCACTGCGAGCAGCACCTCGCCGCGTACAAGCGGCCGAAGACGGTGGACTTCATCGAGGTCATGCCGCGGGACCCGAACGGCAAGCTCTACAAGCGCCGGCTGCGCGAGCCGTACTGGGAGGGCCACGAACGCGCGATGTGACGCGCCCGGCCGGGTGGTCGGCGTCCCGGCTTCTCCCGTGAGGTCTGCCGACCGGGTACCGGCGCTCGGCCGGTCGCGGGTCGGCGCACGCGCCACGTTCCCGGCGGGACTTGCCGGAAGGCGCGCCGGGACCCCGTTGGCGGAGCACCACGCGCGTCCCGCCCGTGCCCCTGGCAGCGTGGCCGTCATGAAGACCGGCACCGCACCGCTCGCGGCTCAGTGGACCACCTGGGTGCCGGTCGTCGCCGTGGTCGCGCTCGTACTGGCCTGGGGCCGCGAGCTGCCCGGGTTCGTCGTCGCCCTCGTCGGGCTCTGTCTGGTGGGGGCCGTCCTCGCCGCCGTGCACCACGCCGAGGTCATCGCGCACCGCGTCGGCGAACCCTTCGGCTCCCTGGTGCTCGCCGTGGCGGTCACTGTCATCGAGGTGGGACTGATCGTCACCCTCATGGCGGGCGGCGGGGACAAGGTGTCGACGTACGCCAGGGACACCGTCTTCGCCGCCGTCATGATCACCTGCAACGGCATCGTGGGACTGTGTGTGCTGGTCGGCGCTCTGCGCAACCGTGTCGTCGTCTTCAACGCCGAGGGCTCCGGCGGCGCTCTCGCGACCGTCTGCACCCTCGCGACCATGACCCTGGTGCTGCCCACGTTCACCACGAGTCAGCCGGGCCCGGAGTTCACCGGGGCGCAGCTGACCTTCGCCGCCGTCGCCTCGATCTGTCTGTACGGCATCTTCGTCGCCGTCCAGACCGTGCGGCACCGGGACTACTTCCTGCCCGTCGAACGCGACGGCCAGGAGCCCGCCGCCGACGAGCACGCGCCCCCGCCCACCGACAGGCAGACGGCGGCGAGCCTCGGCCTGCTGATGGTCGCGCTCGTCGCCGTCGTCGGAAACGCCAAGCTCGTCTCGCCGACCATCGAGAACGCCGTGGAGTCGGCCGGGCTCCCCACGGCGGTCGTCGGCGTCGTCATCGCCCTGATGGTGCTGGCGCCCGAGACCCTCGCCGCGGTCCGCGCCGCGCGCCGGAACCGGGTGCAGACGAGCCTGAACCTCGCGTACGGGTCCGCCATCGCCAGCATCGGTCTCACGATTCCGGCCATCGCGCTCGCGTCGATCTGGCTGTCCGGGCCCCTGGTCCTCGGTGAGGACGCCACCCATATGGTGCTCCTCGTGCTCACGGCGGTGGTGAGCGCGCTGACCGTGGTGCCCGGACGAGCCACTCTGCTCCAGGGCGGCGTCCATCTGGCGCTGTTCGCCGCGTTCGTCTTCCTCTCCTTCAGCCCGTGACGCGTTCAGCCCCTTCCTGTCAGTCCTGTCAGTGATCCCGTACCTTCACGATCCTCAGCTGCGGCGAGCGGAGGATGTCCTTCTCGCAGAACCGGGACGTCACCCACCGCTCGCCCGAGAACAGCACGGTCTGGTCGCTGTAGTGCTGCGATGTCGGATTCGACGACTGGGAGTACGTCAGCAGGGTGCGGGCCACCGGGCAGCGGCCGCCGTCCCAGCCGACCGCCTGGATGTGGCTGGAGCCCGTCGAGACCTCCGTGTAGCCGCCGCCGGCCGCGTTCCACACCGGCTCGACCTTGTTCCACACACCCAGCGCCTCCGTACCGCCGTGGACCGGGATGCGCTTGCCGTTGCGTACCACGAACTGGTGGGCACCGAGCGGGGCGTCGAGAGGGATGCCCGCGGCCCGCAGTTCGGCGACGGCGCCCGTCAGGGCCTTGGCGAAGCCGGGTGACGCCGTGTTGAGCGTGTTCGGCGTGTGCACCGGATCGGCCGCGGAGAACGGCACCTTCCACTGTTCGGCGAGCGGCAGCGTGGCGAACGCACGCCAGAAGCGATCGAACAGCAGCGCGCCGCGGCTGTCCGTGTCGGCCCGGCGGTCCCACGCCGCGAGCGCCGCGCATGCCGCGGTGTCACCGGGCAGTACGGCAGGGCAGGCGCGCGCCGCGTCGGTCGCCGCCAGATCGGCCGCGGGCACCCGGTTGGCGAACTGCTGCCGCTGGAGGTCGGCCACGGTCAGCCCACGCCGGTCGGCCATCGCCGCCACGTCCTGGATCGCGCCCCGGGTGCGCAGCGAACGTGGCGTGGCGAGGTTCCCGAAGACCCGTTCGTAGCCGGTCAGCGGACGGTCGGCGTTGGCGAGCCAGGCGCTGTCGTTGGAGTTCTCCGCGTACGGAGCGTCCCGGAGCGTCGGCATCCTCGACGGCCCGAAGATGCCGGGCTGCACGGCGTCCTTGTCCGAGCCGAGTGCGCAGTCCGTCCGCGAACCGTCCAGCACGGCCACACCCGAGGCCGGATAGGTGACCTTGCCCAGCGGGGTGGAACAGCGCTGTGCGAGGTCGTCCGTGATCCGGGGCAGCACCTGGGACTGGGTGAACAGCGAGTGTCCCTGGGCGTCGGCGGCGATGGTGTTGATCCAGGGCAGTCCCTGCGTTCGCCGCAGGGCTCGCACCATGTCGTCGGTCGAGCGGGCCTTGCCGAACGCGAGCGCGGTGTCGGACGCCCGCAGATTCGCGGCGTTGGGGTCGTTCAGCGCGTACGCGGTGGTCGCCGACCACGGCAGCGGCAGCGACGGACCGAGCGAGGTGACGACCGGTCCGTACCGGGTCCACCACTGCGTACGCGTCACGGGCTCCCCGCCCTTGACCCGTACGGTCACCGTCCGCTTCCGCATCCGCTCCGGACTGCCGTCCACCAGGTACGTCGTGGGATCGGCCGGGTCCAGGACGAGCTGGTGCAGATTGAGCGTGACGCCGGTCGCGACGGTGTGGCTCCAGGCCACCTTGTCGTTGAAACCGATGTTGACGACCGCGGTGCCCAGCAGGGAGGCGCCGGAGACGTTCAGCTCGCCGGGAATGGTCTGCTGCGACTGCCAGAAGCGGCGGCCGCCCTGCCACGGGTAGTGCGGGTTGCCGAGCAGCAGACCGCGCCTGTTCGCGGTCGTGGCGCCGCTGAACGCGACGGCGTTGGAGCCCATGGCGGCGCTGTCGGGGGAGAAGAGGTCGCGCGCCGCCCGCGCCGTAGCCGCGGCATCGGGGGCGGCGACCGGCGCGGCGCCCGGGGGCCCGGCCGCGATGATGCCCTCGATGCCACGGCCCTGACCGCCGAGCACCGAGACCGCGAAGCCGCGCCTGGCCACGTCCAGCGTGCTGACGGGCCGCACCCAGTCGGCGCCGCGGCAGGCCGGATCGGTGACGCGGTTCTGCTTCAGCCAGGCGTTGTAGCCGGCCGCCCAGCCGCGCATCAGCTCCTTGACCTGACGTCCGGGGCCCGCGGGTGCCGGGGTGGCCAGCAGCTTCTCCACGGTGCGGGCGTCCCGCACACCGGCGAAGTAGAGGTCGCTGGAGAGGTTCTTCGTCGCGGACGACAGTGAGCCGTCCGGGGCCGCGTCCGGTCCGAAGTGACGGGAGCGCTCCCCGCGCACCGTCACGAAGCCGTCGGCGAGGACGCAGACCTGGTCGGCGGCCTGCGCCCAGCCGGTGCCGAAGCCGAGATTCGCGTAGTCCTTGGCCACGATGTGCGGAATGCCGTGCTCGGTGTAGCGGACGACGGCGGAGAGCCCGCCGCCGGAGGGGTGCCGGTCGTGCCGGTCCCCGGAATCGGCGACGGCCGCCGACGGCAGCGCGGCCGCCGCGGTCACGAGCGCGACACCGGCGAGTCCGAGGCGTCTCAGGCGGGTGCGGAAGAGCAACGTGCCTCCCAACAAGGTCAGTTCGAACTCCCAACAGGGTCAGTTCGAAGCAGGATGGTCCATGCATTCAGTCGTGGCGCACGGTGTCAACATCCCGTTCGGTATCCGCGGACTTGACCGTCCATCGGGCACCGCACAGGATCGCGCCATGACAGCTGTACGCAGCAACACCGTCGACTCCGTCCTGCGGAGCAGCGCCCGGCGCACCCCCGATCGCACGGCCGTGCACTACGCGGACCGGACCTGGAGCTACGCGGAGCTGGACGCCGCGGTCACCACGGCGGCCGCCGTCCTGACCGGCCACGGTCTGCGGCCCGGGGACCGGGTCGCCTCCTACGGCCACAACTCCGACGCGTACCTCATCGCCTTCCTGGCCTGCTCGCGGGCGGGCTTCGTGCACGTACCGGTCAACCAGAACCTCACCGGCGACGATCTGACGTACATCATCGAGCAGTCGGGCAGCGCCCTCGTGCTGGCCGACCCCGACCTGGCGCCCCGGCTCCCGGACGGGCCCGCCGTCAGGTTCCTGCGCGACGCCGACGACTCGCTGCTGGCCGAGCTGTCCACGCCCCGCGACTTCACGCCCCAGCGGGAGCCGGAGACGGAGGACCTGGTCCAGCTGCTGTACACCTCCGGGACCACCGCGCTGCCCAAGGGCGCGATGATGACCCACCGGGCGCTGTCCCACGAGTACGTCAGCGCGATCGCGGCCCTCGATCTCAACGAGAACGACCGGCCGGTGCACTCGCTGCCGCTGTACCACTCCGCCCAGATGCATGTGTTCCTGCTGCCGTACCTCGCGGTCGGCGCGGAGAACATCATCCTGGACGGACCGGACGCCGCCGCGATCTTCGACCTGGTGGAGGCGGGCCGCGCGACCAGCCTCTTCGCCCCGCCGACCGTGTGGATCGCGCTGGCGAACCACCCGGACTTCGCCACCCGCGACCTCGGCGGGCTGCGCAAGGCGTTCTACGGCGCCTCGATCATGCCGGTGCCGGTCCTCGAACGGCTCCGGGAACACCTGCCCGACCTCGGCTTCTTCAACTGCTTCGGCCAGAGCGAGATCGGCCCGCTCGCCACCGTCCTCGGCCCGGCCGAACACGAGGGACGGATGGACTCCTGCGGTCGCCCGGTGCTGTTCGTGGACGCGAAGGTGGTCGACGAGGACGGCAAGGACGTCCCCGACGGCACGGCCGGCGAGGTCGTCTACCGCTCCCCGCAGCTGTGCGAGGGCTACTGGGACAAACCGGAGGAGACGGCCGAGGCGTTCCGCGACGGCTGGTTCCGCTCGGGCGACCTCGCCGTACGGGACGCCGAGGGCTACTTCACGGTCGTCGACCGGGTGAAGGACGTCATCAACTCCGGAGGCGTGCTGGTGGCTTCACGTCAGGTCGAGGACGCGCTCTACACCCACCCGGCCGTCGCGGAGACCGCGGTCATCGGCCTCCCGGACGACCGCTGGATCGAGGCGGTCACGGCGGTGGTGGTGACCCGGGACGAGGTCACGGAGACCGAGCTGATCGACCACGCACGCGAGAAGCTCCCCCACTTCAAGGCCCCGAAGAAGGTCCTGTTCGTGGAGGAACTCCCGCGCAACGCGAGCGGAAAGATCCTCAAGCGGGAACTGCGGGACCGGTTCGCCGAGTAGGCAGACCGCGGGCTCCCGCTTCCGGTGCGCCGGTCACACCCGCTTGCGGTGGCCGCTCACCCGGGCCGGCGCGCCCGTCACACCCACGGTGGCGGCCCCTGGGGGATCAGTTCGTGGACGTCCAGCAGCAGCGCCGCCTCCACGCCGAGTGCCGGACCGGCCGTCCTGGCCGTCCAGGTCAGGAACGGTCGCGGTTCGAAGCCGTTCGTCCCGAGGCCCTTGGTGTACTCCGCGTGGGCGGCGAGTGAGGCGATGCCCCTCTCCAGCGGATCACCCGTCACATCCACACCGTGGGTGGGTTCGGCGGCGCCGGCGAAGCACACGAGGCGCACCCCGCCCCACGGCTCCAGGCCCTCGTCGGCGAGTTCGGGGAAGATCCAGCGGTTGCCCGCGTCCCTTGCCGCGTCGAGCGCCGCGAGGCCCACCACCCGGTGGTCCGCCTGGTTGGTGAGGCCGCCGATCATGCGCACGGTGAACGCGCCCGACACGATGACCTCGGGCCGGTGCCGGCGGATCGCCCGGACGATGTCGCGGCGCAGCGCGGGGCCGTATTCGACGACGCCGTCGCGGTGGCCGAGGAACTCCACCACGTCCACGCCGACGGCGCGGGCGCCCGCGCGCTCCTCCGCCTCGCGCAGGAGGCCCGCCTGATCCGGATGCATCCCGTCGATGCCGGCCTCCCCGCGCGTGGCCAGGAGGTAGGTGAAGCTCTTGCCCTGCGCGGTCCAGCGTGCGACCGCCGAAGCCGCCCCGTACTCGATGTCGTCGGGGTGCGCCGCGATCGCCATGCCCCGCTGCCAGTCCTCGGGCAGCGGAGGCAGTTGAGCGGATCCTCTGCCGGTGTCGCCGTCTGTGTCCTCGAAGGAGCTCATGAGCTCATGATGGCCGCGCGGGGACCTCGCGGCAGCCGCAAGGACAGAACCGGCGGCAAGCGGTCAGCGGAGGTCGACGATGCGCTTGATCTTGCCGACCGAGCGCTCCAGTGTCTCCGGATCCACGACGTCGACCGAGACCGACACCCCGATGCCGTCCTTCACGGCCGCGGCGATCGCCCTGCCTGCCTCCGCCCGCTGGTCGGGAGTCGCTCCGTTGCGGGCCTCGGCGCGGACGGTGAGCGCGTCCAGCCGCCCGTCGCGGGTCAGCCGCAGCTGGAAGTGGGGAGCGACATGCGGTGTCCGCAGCACGATCTCCTCGATCTGGGTGGGGAAGAGGTTCACCCCGCGGAGGATCACCATGTCGTCGCTGCGGCCGGTCACCTTCTCCATCCGGCGGAACACCCGGGCCGTGCCCGGCAGGAGGCGGGTCAGGTCCCGGGTCCGGTACCGGATCACTGGCATGGCTTCCTTGGTGAGCGAGGTGAAGACCAGTTCCCCGGGTTCGCCGTCCGGCAGCACCTCGCCGGTGAACGGGTCGACGACCTCGGGATAGAAGTGGTCCTCCCAGATGTGCAGACCGTCCTTGGTCTCCACGCACTCCTGGGCCACGCCCGGCCCCATGACCTCGGAGAGCCCGTATATGTCGACGGCGTCGATGGCGAAGCGCTCCTCGATCTCCCGCCGCATCTCCTCCGTCCACGGCTCGGCGCCGAAGATCCCCACCTTCAGGGAGGTCGACCGCGGATCGACACCCTGCTTCTCGAACTCGTCGAGCAGCGTGAGCATGTAGGAGGGCGTCACCATGATGATCTCGGGACGGAAGTCCTGGATGAGCTGCACCTGACGGGCGGTCATGCCACCGGAGGCCGGGATGACGGTGCAGCCGAGGCGCTCGGCTCCGTAGTGCGCGCCGAGGCCGCCGGTGAACAGCCCGTATCCGTACGCCACATGCACCTTGTGACCGGGTCGGCCGCCGGCCGCACGGATCGAGCGGGCCACCACATCGGCCCAGGTGTCCAGGTCGCGCTCGGTGTAGCCGACGACGGTCGGACGGCCGGTGGTGCCGCTGGAGGCGTGGATGCGCCGGACCTCGGACTGCTCCACCGCGAACATGCCGAACGGGTAGTTGTCCCGCAGATCGGTCTTGGCGGTGAAGGGGAAGCGGCCGAGATCGGCGAGGCGGCGGCAGTCCTCGGGACGCAGACCTGCCTTGTCGAAGGAGCGGCGGTAGAAGTCCACATGGTCGTACGCATGACGCAGGGTCGCCCGCAGCCGTTCGAGCTGCAGCGCCTCGAGCTCATCGCGGCTCAGCCGCTCCGCCGCGTCCAGCAGGTCCGTCATGCCGGATTCTCCCGTCCCAAATCGGACGACCGATCATTCGGTCGTGGTGCGTCGGGATCAGTAATTCAGCCCCGCGGCCGGGCGTCAAGGGATGTGGATGGCTCGGACGGACGGCACGGGGATTCTCTGCGGTGGCTCGTCACCGGGTGAAGTGGAGGGGTGCCTCCGGGGTGATCGCGGCCGGACGGGGGAGGATGCGGGAAGGAAGTTGAATCCCGCATGCATCTTGACGAAGGAGACCGCGATGCCGCAGCCCGAGGGCGCCGAACTGGAAGCCGTGCAGGCACGCCGGGAACTGCTGAAGCAGCGGTATCTGCGCGCGCCGGAAGACCGGCCTCCGACGGCGGTCCGCGGCATCCACCACGTGGCCTTCATCTGCCGCGATGTCGAGGAGACCATCCGCTTCTACCAGGAGTTCCTGGGCTTCCCGCTGGTGGAGATCGTGGAGAACCGCGACTACCGCGGCTCCACCCACTTCTTCTTCGACATCGGCCACGGGAATCTGCTGGGATTCTTCGACTTCCCCGGACACGACCACCCGCCCATCGAGGAGACGATCGGCGGCGTACAGCATCTGGCGCTGTCCGTGGACGCGGAACGGTTCACCGCGGCACGCACGAGGTTCGACGACGCGGGCGTCGAGTATCTCGGCCCGGACCGCGGGGTCGAGGACAGCCTCTATCTCCGGGACCCCAACGGGGTTCCCCTGGAGCTCTATCAGGAGCGGCTCGGCGTCTTCAACGGTGAGCAGATCCTGGGGGCGGACCCCGCCTGAGGGCCGGCCCGCCTCCGGGGCCTGCGAACAGGGCCTGGCCCAGGCCGTCCTCGCCTCGCGCGGGGTGCCCGGACCGAGTGGTTCCGGCACGCCTGCGCCGAGGGCGAGTCGACCGAGTGGCTGACCCCGGCTGACGGACATGTCAGGCCGGGCGGACCGGCTGTACGTCCTGTTCAACGGCGGCCGCGGCGATGCGGCCGTCCGGGCCGCCGAGTCCATGAAGCGGCTTCTCGCCGGGGCGTCCTGAAGGAAGCGCCCCGGCGAGGCATCCGGGTCCGGGCGCTCACTGCCCGGCGGCCTCCGTCGCCACCGTGCGCGCCCAGCGGTAGTCCGCCTTGCCGCTCGGAGAACGCTGGATCTCCTTCGCGATCAGCAGCTGGCGCGGAATCTTGTAGCCGGCCAGCCGGGTGCGGCAGTGCGACTGGATCTCCTCCAGACCGGGTTCCGCCGCTCCCTCGCGCACCTGCACCACCGCGGCCACATGGTTTCCCCAGGTGGCGTCGGGCACCCCGGCCACCAGTGCGTCGTAGACATCGGGGTGGGACTTCAGCGCCTGCTCGACCTCTTCGGGATACACCTTCTCGCCACCGGTGTTGATGCACTGCGAGCCGCGGCCGAGGACGGTGACGATGCCCTCCTCGTCGACCGTCGCCATGTCACCGAGCAGGACCCAGCGTTCGTCGCCGCGCTGGAAGAAGGTCTCCGCGGTCTTCTCGGGGTCGTTGTAGTAGCCGAGGGGCACATGCCCGCGCTGGGCGATCCGCCCCGGCTCGCCCACCGCGACCGGTTCGTACGTCGCTGGGTCGACCACCTCCGTACGGGAGTTGACCCGGAGCCGGAAGCCCTTCTCGGGGCCGGAGTCCTCCGTCGCGGTGCCGTTGAAACCGGATTCGGACGAGCCGAAGTTGTTCAGCAGCATCACGTTCGGCGCGAGGGCGGTGAACTGCGCCCTCACCGTCTCGGACATGATCGCGCCGGACGAGGAGACGCTGAACAGCGCGGACAGGTCGGTGCCCTTCAGGGGCCCGTTCAGCGCGTCGATCAGCGGTCGCAGCATCGCGTCGCCGACCAGCGAGACGCTGGAGACCTTCTCCTTCTCGATCGTCCGGAGCACCTCCTCCGGCACGTACTTGCGGTGGACCACGATCCGCTGGCCGAAGTTGAAGCCGATGAACGCGGTGAGGGTGGACGTGCCGTGCATCAGCGGGGGAGTGGGGAAGAAGGTGATCCCCTCACCGCCCGCGGCCACCCGATCCGCGAGCTCCTCGGGCGAAGAGACCGGCTCGCCGGTCGGCGCACCGCCGCCCAGTCCGGAGAAGAACAGATCCTCCTGACGCCACATCACCCCCTTGGGCATACCGGTGGTGCCCCCGGTGTAGATGATGAACTGGTCGTCGGCGGAACGCTGTCCGAAGCCGCGCCCGGGTGACGCGCCGGCCGTCGCGTCGGCGAAGGACACGGCGTCCAGCGGCGGTGCGTCCTGCGGGGGCGTGCCCACGCGTACGAGATGCCGCAGCTTCTGCGTCTTCGGCAGCGCGGCCGCGACCCGGCGGGTGAACTCCGCGTCGAAGACCAGGGCCGCGAGGTCGGCGTCGCGGTAGAGGTAGACCAGTTCCTCTTCCACATAGCGGTAGTTGACGTTGACCGGTACGACTCTCGCCTTGAGGCAGCCGAGCACGGTCTGCAGATACTCGATGCCGTTGTAGAGGTGCAGTCCGAGATGCTCGCCGGGTTCGATGCCCGCTTCGACCAGATGGTGGGCGACACGGTTGGCCGCGGCGTCGAGCTCCGCGTAGGTGAGCCTGCGTTCCGCGCCGGTCCCGGGGTGGTCGAGGTACACAAGCGCCTCGCGGTCGGGGACCACGTCGACGACCGACTCGAACAGGTCGGCAAGGTTGTACTCCACCGTTCCTCCTGACCGCGGTGCGTCCCCGGCGAACTCCGGCTCGGCGGTCATTAGAGCGCCGGGGGACACAACTGGGAAGGGGCGCCGCAGAAGAAATCTGACTGAGTGTCAGAAAACTATTGAACTGGGCCTCCGCCTCCTGCAACCTGTTCCAGGTCGAGACGGGAGGTCCGCACATGGACGAACGAGGTGGAACCGAGCACCTCACCGTGCGGCGCGAAGGCGCCACACTCGTGCTCACCCTGAACAGGCCCGAGGCGAAGAACGCCCTCTCGCTGCCGATGCTGGTCGGCCTCCACGACGGCTGGATGGAGGCCGACGAGGACGACTCCGTACGCTCCGTCGTGCTCACCGGCGCGGGCGGCGCCTTCTGCGCCGGCATGGACCTCAAGGCGCTCGCCGGCCGCGGGATGGACGGACAGCAGTACCGCGACCGGATGAAGGCCGATCCGGATCTGCACTGGAAGGCCATGCTCCGCCACCACCGGCCCCGAAAACCCGTGATCGCCGCGGTCGAGGGCGCCTGCGTGGCCGGCGGTACCGAGATCCTTCAGGGCACCGACATCAGGGTCGCGGGCCGCGGCGCCACCTTCGGACTGTTCGAGGTGAAGCGGGGACTGTTCCCCATCGGCGGCTCGACCGTACGGCTCCAGCGCCAGATCCCGCGTACCCACGCCCTGGAGATGCTGTTGACCGGCCGGCCCTACAGCGCCGAGGAGGCGCGGGACATCGGGCTCATCGGCCACGTCGTCCCCGACGGGACGGCACTCGACAAGGCCCTCGCCGTCGCCGAGCAGATCAACGCCTGCGGGCCGCTCGCCGTCGAGGCGGTGAAGGCATCCGTCTACGAGACGGCCGAGATGACCGAGACCGAAGGACTCGCCGCCGAACTCAAGCGCGGCTGGCCGGTCTTCGACACCGAGGACGCCAAGGAAGGCGCGCGCGCCTTCGCCGAGAAGCGCGACCCCGTGTACCGCCGCGCCTGACCGAGGGAGAGACCCCGGATGCCCGAGCTGCTGAGCGCCCCGCTGGTCGTCGAGTTCCCCTTCACCCGCTCACTCGGCCCCGTACAGAGCGCCTTTCTCACCGGACTGCGCGAGCGGACGGTCCTCGGCGTGCGGACGGAGGACGGCCGGGTGCTCGTACCGCCCGTCGAGTACGACCCGGTCACCGCCGAGGAGATCCGCGACCTCGTCGAGGTCGGCTCCTGCGGGACCGTCACCACGTGGGCCTGGAACCCGGCCCCCCGGCGCGGTCAGCCCCTCACCGAGCCGTTCGCGTGGGTGCTGGTTCGGCTCGACGGCGCCGACACCTCCCTCCTGCACGCCCTCGACGCACCCGGGCCCGAGGCCGTCCGCACGGGGATGCGGGTGCGTGTCCGCTGGGCCGGGGAGCGGACCGGCGCCATCACCGACATCGCCTGCTTCGAGCCGTACGACGGCGAGGGCGAGGCCCACGGCACGGCGCACGACGGGCAGTTCGACGACGCCGTCACCGGCATCGTGGCGCCCGCCCGGCTCGACTACGTCTACTCGCCCGGCCGCGCCCAGACCGCGCACATCGCCGCGCTGGCCGACCACCGGACCGTCGGCGAGCGCTGCCCCTCCTGCCACAAGGTCTATGTGCCGCCCCGCGGCGCCTGCCCCACCTGCGGCGTCGCCACCACGGACCGCGTCGAGGTCGGCCCGCGCGGCACCGTCACCACCTACTGCATCGTCAACATCAAGGCCAAGAACCTCGACATCGAGGTCCCGTACGTCTACGCCCACATCGCCCTCGACGGCGCCGACCTCGCCCTGCACGGACGCATCGCCGGAATGCCCTACGACCAGGTGCGCATGGGGCTCCGGGTCGAGCCCGTATGGAAACCGGGCGGCCGCCACCCCGACCACTACCGCCCCACCGGCGAACCCGACGCCGACTACGACACCTACAAGGAGCTGCTGTGACGCACGACGTGGCGATCGTCGCCTTCGCGCAGACGGACCACCGGCGCCGCAGCGACGACCTCTCCGAGGTCGAGATGCTGATGCCGGTCCTCCACGACGTCCTCGCGCGCACCGGCCTGAAGACCGGCGACATCGGCTTCACCTGCTCGGGATCCTCCGACTATCTCGCCGGGCGGGCCTTCTCGTTCACCATGGCCCTCGACGGCGTCGGCGCCTGGCCGCCCATCTCCGAGTCCCATGTGGAGATGGACGGCGCCTGGGCCCTGTACGAAGCCTGGGTCAAGATCCTCACCGGTGAGGCCGACACCGCACTCGTCTACTCCTACGGCAAGTCGTCCCCCGGCCAGGTGCGGGACGTCCTCACCCGCCAGCTCGACCCCTACTACCTGGCACCGCTCTGGCCCGACTCGGTATCGCTCGCCGCACTCCAGGCGCAGGCGCTCATCGACGCGGGAACCGTGGACGAGCCGGAGCTGGCCGCCGTCGCCGCCCGCAGCCGCGACGACGCCCGGACCAACCCGCACGCCCAGCTCACCGGGTCGGTCCCGCAGGGCGAGTACATCGTCCAGCCGTTGCGGGCCGGGGACTGTTCCCCGATCGGGGACGGCGCGGCCGCCGTGATCCTCGCCGCCGGGGACCGTGCCCGCGACCTGTGCGAACGGCCTGCCTGGATCCGGGGCATGGACCACCGCATCGAGGCCCACAGTCTCGGCGTACGCGATCTGACCGACTCGCCCTCCACCCGGCTCGCCGCACAGCGCGCCGGAGCGTTCGAGCGGCCTGTCGACACCGCCGAGCTCCACGCGCCCTTCAGCTCCCAGGAAATCGTCCTGCGGCGAGCCCTCGACCTCGACGACAGCGTGAGAGTCAACCCGTCCGGCGGGGCGCTCGCCGCCAACCCGGTCATGGCAACCGGCCTCGTCCGGCTCGGCGAGGCGGCCGCCCGTATCCACCGCGGCGAGTCCGACCGGGCACTCGCCCATGCCACCTCCGGCCCCTGCCTCCAGCAGAACCTGGTCGCCGTACTGGAAGGGGAGGACCGTGCCTGACGCCGCCCGAGGCAAGGAACCCGTCGCCGTCGTCGGCGTCGGCCAGACCAAACACGTCGCCGCACGCCAGGACGTCTCGATCGCGGGCCTCGTGCGCGAAGCCGCCCGCAGAGCGCTCGACGACGCCGAGCTCACCTGGGCGGACATCGACGCCGTGGTGATCGGCAAGGCCCCCGACTTCTTCGAGGGCGTCATGATGCCGGAGTTGTACCTCGCCGACGCGCTCGGTGCCGTCGGCAAACCGATGCTGCGGGTGCACACCGCGGGTTCGGTCGGCGGCTCCACCGCCCTCGTCGCCTCCAACCTGGTGGCCTCCCGGGTGCACGGCACGGTGCTCACCCTCGCCTTCGAGAAGCAGTCCGAGTCGAACGCCATGTGGGGCCTGTCCCTCCCGGTCCCCTTCCAGCAGCCCCTGCTCGCGGGCGCCGGCGGCTTCTTCGCCCCGCACGTACGCGCCTATATGCGGCGCACCGGAGCCCCCGACGCGGTCGGCTCCCTGGTGGCCTACAAGGACCGCCGCAACGCGCTGAAGAATCCGTACGCCCATCTCCACGAGCACGACATCACGCTGGAGAAGGTCCAGGCCTCCCCGATGCTGTGGGACCCGATCCGCTACTCCGAGACCTGCCCCTCGTCCGACGGTGCCTGCGCGATGGTCCTCACCGACCGGGCCGGCGCCTCGCGGGCACCGAACCCGCCGGCCTGGGTGCACGGTGGAGCGATGCGCAGCGAACCGACGATGTTCGCCGGCAAGGACTTCGTGTCCCCGCAGGCCGGCAAGGACTGCGCCGCCGACGTCTACCGGCAGGCCGGCGTCACCGACCCGCGCCGGGAGATCGACGCCGTCGAGATGTACGTCCCCTTCTCCTGGTACGAGCCGATGTGGCTGGAGAACCTGGGCTTCGCCGCCGAGGGCGAGGGCTGGAAACTCACCGAGTCCGGCGTCACCGAACTCGACGGGGACCTGCCCGTGAACCCGTCGGGCGGGGTGCTGTCCACCAATCCCATCGGCGCCTCCGGCATGATCCGCTTCGCCGAAGCCGCACTTCAGGTACGCGGCCGGGCGGGCGAGCACCAGGTCGACGGAGCCCGCAGAGCGCTCGGGCACGCGTATGGCGGAGGGTCGCAGTTCTTCTCGATGTGGCTCGTCGGCGCGGAGCCGCCCCGCACCTGACGCGTTCTTCCGCCCCCGGTGGCTCCCGGCCTTCCTCCGCGGCCTGTCGGTGACCGGGGACGATCGCTAGTCTGAGGCCGGAGACAATGCGGGAGGAGCACGGACGTGGCCGAGAGCACGACCACCACGCAGATGTTTTCGGGCTGGGACAAGCCTGAACTCGACCTCACCAACGCCGACTGGCAGTCCGGCAGTCAGGGAACGGGGGATGTCCAGATCGCCTTCGTGGAGGGCTTCATCGCGATGCGCAACGGCGGACGGCCGGAGAGCCCGTCCCTGATCTTCACACCGGCCGAATGGCGAGCCTTTGTGCTGAACGCCCGCGGTGGGGAGTTCGACCTCACCTGACGGCTCGCGCTGTCCTTTTCCCACTCCCGCCCGCCCTCGATCCCGGTCGCCGTGGCCGCGACGGTCCGACCGCTGCGGCCACCGAAGCGATGCCGTGTGGACCCCTCGGGGCGCGTGGCGACTCGGGACGAGGCCGGGGGAGGCGCCTGCCCCGGCCACCCGCGCGGGCCGTGAACCCCGTCCGCCTGCTTGCCATCCGCGGGCTGCGGTGCGGGCGACCGATCACGCCGCCGTGCGCGCGCCTCACGTCCCGTACGGCCCGTCCGCCGTCCGCACCACGGGTCGCTCGCGCACTCGGGCGGCAGCCGCCGACGGCCTCACTCGTACACCCGTACGTGCCTACACGTGTGAGTGAACGCTGCGCGGACTTCTCCCGTATGACTCTGCATGCCCCGCACGCCGGGGTGCGCAGCGTCCCGCGAGGATTCCGTTCCAACAGCGTGAGGATCAGCCATGAATGACGCCATCAACCCGTCTCTCCAAGCCCTCCCTGACGGGGAGGCCGAACTCCGCCTGGTGGTCCGTCTGCAATGGGAGGACGTCGCCGCGCTGGGTCAGGAGGCGGGTCGGCTGTCAGCCCAGATGCAGCGCCCCGTGAGCCTCGACGAGGCCGTCGGCCACCGGCTCCGCTCGCGGACCACCGCGAGCCATGCCAGGCCCGCGGCGACCCAGCAGGCCGCGCCGTCGTCCGTCTCCTCGCTCACCGGACGATCACCCGGCGAACACGCACGGCAGGCGATAGAGAAGATCAACGGAACCGTCGGCCCCGGAATGAGCCCCACCCAGACTTCCGCCTAGTAGGCGCGGTCCTGCGCCCACGGGGGACGCACGTCACCAGGCGGCCCCGGCCCACCGCACGCGATCGCGCGTATGTGCGGCGGGCCGGGCCGCAGAACTCCCCACGTCCCGACAACTGCCCTTCCGGACGCCCACGTTTCGCAAGGACAGGTCCCTGAGAGCGCGCGCGGGCGTACGCTGAGGTGCCTCAAGGACGTGTGTCCGGCGGCCCCTTCACCGCGCCGGGAGCACGCCCGGCCGTGGGGGTTACAGATGACGCGACGTGCCGGCGGAACAAGACGCCGACTCTTCGAGCGTGAGGCCGAACTGGCCGCTGTCGACGAAGCTCTCGACGAGCTCACCGGCTTCCGGACGGACGACCTCGACCCGCCCGAGCGGCCGCGCGGCGCGCTGCTCGCCTTCGCCGGCCCCGCGGGACTCGGCAAGACGACGCTGCTCAACGAGGTGCGCCGACGGGCGGCCGCAAAGGGCTGCACCGTGCTCTCCGCCCGTGGTGGCGAGCAGGAGCAGCAGGTCGCGTTCCACGTCGCCCGCCAGCTGATCCAGCCCCAGCTGGCCGGCACCTCCGAGGCCGCCCTGCGCATGCAACTGGGCAGCTGGTACGCCATCGTGGGCCCCGCGCTCGGACTGTGCACCGCGGACGCGGGCGCCCCGCCCGACCCCCAGGGCCTGCGCGACGGGCTCGACTGGGTCCTCACCCACCTCGCCGTGCAGCGCGCCCCGCTCGTCCTGGTCCTCGACGACGCCCACTGGGCCGACCCCGAGTCGCTGAGCTGGCTCGCCGCGTACGCGCCGCGCGCCGAAGAACTGCCGATGCTGCTCGTCGTCGCCTACCGCCCCGACGAACTCCCCGACCACGCGCAGCAGTTCCGGGGGATCACCGGGCGGGCCGGACAACGCCCCATCGACCTCGCACCGCTGACCGCCCCCGCCGTGGGCCGGCTCGTACGCGACCGGCTCGGCGCGCACGCCGACGACGCCTTCTGCCGCGAGTGCTGGGCCGTCACCGCGGGCAATCCCTTCGAGGCCGTCGAGCTCACCGCCAAGGTGAGCGACCGCGGCATCGAACCCCTCGAAGCCGGCGCCCACCTGCTGCGCGACCTCGCCGCCGCGGTCAAGGGAAGCGGCCTCGTCTCCCGGATGGAGCGTCTCGGCACCTCCACCGTCCGCTTCGCCTGGGCCGGAGCCGTCCTCGGCACCGAGATCCAGCCGTCGCTCGCCGCGGCCGTCGCCGGCCTCGGCAGTGAGGCGGCGGCCGACGCCGCGGACCGGCTGCGCGACGCCCGTATCCTCACCGGCTCGGACACCCTCGAATTCGTCCACCCGCTGATCGCCACCGCCGTCTACCGGGCCATTCCCGATGCCGTGCGCGTCGCGCTGCACGGCTTGGCCGCATGGGCGGTCGTCGACGCAGGGCTCGGCTCGACCGCCGCCGCCCGCCACTTGATGGAGGCCCATCCCGACGGCGATCCCTGGGTCGTCCAGCATCTGCGCCGGGCGGCGGGAGAGACCCTGCGCGCAGGTGCTCCGGACGCCGCCCGCCGCTTCCTTGCCCGCGCCCTGCGCGAGCCGCCGGCCTTCGACGACCGGGCCGCAGTCCTGTACGAGCTGGGCTGCGCCTCCCTGCTCACGGAACCCGCCACCACGGTCAACCATCTGCGGGCCGCACTCGAAGAACCCATCACCGACCCCGCCCTGCGGCAGGCCATCGTCTACCGCCTCTCCCAGGTCCTCGCCCACTCCGACCGCCTCGCCGAAGCCTGCGACACGCTCGCGCGCGAGACCCGGCGCTCGACCGACCCCCGCACCCGGCTGCGGATGCAGTCCGAGAAGTTCATGTGGGACGCCTTCCGCGCGGACGAACCCGACTCCCCGGCCCGCTCCCGGCGGCTGGCCCGCCTCGCCGACCGCCTCCCCGGCACCGATCTCACCGAGCGGTACATCATCGGGCTGCGCGCCTGGGACGCCACGCTGCGTGCCGAACCCGCCTCCGTCGCGCTCCACCACGCCGAACGCGCACTGGAGGGCGGCCTGAGCTGGGCCGTCGAGGACCGCGGCTTCGAAGTCCCGGTGCTCGTCGCCCTCGCGTTCCTCTACGCGGACCGGCCCGGCCGCGCCGAGGAACTGTTCGCGGCCGGTACGGCGGAGTTCGAGCGCCAGGGCTGGCGCGGCGCCCACCTCTCCTTCGCCTACACCCTGCTGGCGTACATTCGCTACCGGCGCGGGCGGCTCGCCGAGGCCGAGGACTTCGTCCGGGCCGGACTGCGCCTCGCCGAGCGCGTCGGTCCCCGCACCCCGGCCGCGTGGTACGCCGTCGGCACCCTCATCGAGGTCCTGCTGGCCCGCGGCCGCACCGACGAGGCGATCACCGTCGCGCAGGACCACGGCTTCGGCGAGCCCTTCCCCGCGGCCGTCACCTTCCCCGACTCGCAGTCCGTGTACGGCGAACTGCTGCTTGCCAGGGGCCGGACCAAGGAGGCGGCGGTCGAGCTCGCCGCCGTGGGCCGCCGGCTCGACCCGCGCGGTATGCGCAACCCCGCCTGGTGCCCCTGGCAGCTCCATCTCGCCCTCGCCGAGGCCCACGACGCACCGGGGAGAGCGCGGACCATCGCCCTCGACGCCGTCCAGCGCGCCCGTCGCTACGCCACCGCCTCCGGTATCGGGCAGGCACTGCGGGTCGCCGCCGAGGTGTGCGACGGCAGCGAGCGCACCGCCTTCCTGCGGGAAGCCGTCACCTGCCTCGAACGCTCACCGGCCGCGTACGAACTGGCCCGCGCCCTCGTCGGACTCGGCGCCCATCTGCGCCGCACCGGCCACCCGAAGGAGGCCGCGGAGTACCTCTACCGAGGGCTGGAGGCCGCCGGGCAGTGCGACGCCGACGGTCTCGCGGACACCGCGCGCGACGAGCTCGCCGCCGCGGGACTGCGGCCCCGACGGCTGCGCGCCATAGAGACGGACGCCCTCACCACCCGGGAGCGGACCGCGGCCCTGCTGACCGTGAAGGGTGACGACGCGGCGGCCGTGGCCGCCGCTCTGCACCTCGACGAACCCGCGGTGATCAAGCTGCTCTCGGCCGTCTACCGCAAGGTCGGCACCGACGAGGCGGGACTCGCCGCGGCACTCGGCGAGGACACCGAGGAGGCGACGGTCGGCGGGCGCGGAAGGTGACCGAACAGTAGCCCGAAGGCACCCGGCCCCGGCTCTGGCGCACCCCCGCGGACACGTACCATGGCGGTATGTCCTTCCTCCGCCGCCGCAGCGCCGCCACTCCCGCGGGCCCGGACTTCGACGTCCTGGCCATGGACCCGGGAGACTGGCCCGGCAACCTCGGTGCGGGCCTCCTTCCCGCTCCCGACGGTTCCTGTCAGGGTGTCTTTCTGCGGTACGACCTGTTCGGCGGCCGCGGCCCGGCGATGATCATCGGCAACCTCCCTGAGGGCTCGCCCGCCCGCGAGGTCGACGAGGGACAGGTCCCGTTCGAGGTGGCTCAGCTGCTGCTGGCGCTGGAGAACGAGGAGCCCGTCGAGGTCGTCGAGACCGAGGACCTCCCGGTGATGCAGGGGGACAATCTGCTGATCGTCCGCCGGCTCAAGCTCTCCGAGAGCCGTATCTCCTGCGTCCAGTTCGACCGCAGCGACAATGTGCTGGTCACCATCGCCAGCTGGGACCGTCCGATCACGGACGATCTCTACGCGCTGCTCAAGCCGCTGCCCGCGGAACTCTTCCAGCAGGGCTGATCCCCCGCTCCGGCAGGACCGACCCTCCGGCTCCGGCAAGGGCCGAGCGAGCCTCTGGCTCCGGCAAGGGCCGACCCTCTCGTTCCCTTCCGGTGCGGGGCCGCGAAACCCGTCCGGCTCCGCGGCCCGCCTCCCTCGGCCGCCGCTATCGCGTGAGCATCGCGGCCACCCGCATCGCCGAGGTGCCGAGCCCCGTCGGCTCCTTCAACAGCGTCGTGCCCGCGCCCCTGCGCAGATCCTCCGCCTGGTAACGGCGCACCCCCCGGTGCCAGTTGAGGATGCCAGCCAGCCAGTCCTCCAGCTCGTGCACATAGGCATCGAGTGCGGCCCTTCCCGCCTTGTCGAGCGCGAAGTCCTCGTACAGCAGCGGCAGTTCCCGCTCCTTGACGTGAAGGAACTGGCGGAGCCGGCCGCGCATCAGATCGTCGACGATGGAGACCGCGGCCGGATAGTCGCAGTCGAAGAACGTCTGCACCACCAGGACCGCGTTGTGCACCTCACCCTCGACCTCGATCTCCTTCTGGTAGGAGAAGAGATCGTTGATCAGAAAGGCGTAGTCCGCGGCAGCGTTCTCCAGGCTCCGCACCGTCCCGCTGCGCGTCACCTCCGGTGGCAACTCCCCCTCGTGCCGCAGCCGGCACAGGCTCATCGTCAGGTCCGACCCGAAGGTCAGCCGCCGCATCTCGATGTAGTCGACCGGGTCGGGGACGCGGTGCTGCGCCTGGTTGTGCAGCTCCCACAACCAGCTCTCGATCATCACCTCGATCGACCGGCGCAGTCGCACCCGGGCCCCGGCTTCCATCGGGCCGGCCGTGCGCGCCCACAGATCGGCGAGCGCTCGTTCCATCGGGCTGACGGCAAGGGCCGAGGCAGCGGCCGGTTCGTCGACGGGCATACAGGCCAACAGCCGCTCGTTGCACAGCTTCGCCCCGACGAGATTGCGCGGACGGCCGAAGACGAGCGGGTAGTAGTCGTCGCCGTAGGTGCCCCAGGTCAGCCACTCGGCGCTGAGCTCCAGTTCCTCGGCCGTCGCGTCCGGATCCAGGCCGGCCGAGCACAACGCGAAGTCGAAACCCCGCAGCATGGGCCCGTCCCAGATGTCCCCCAGCAGGCCCATCCGGTCCGCCCAGGCGACCGACTTGTCGAGCGCGTCCCGGTGGTGCGGACTGATCGAGAGAGGGAACGGCAGGTCGAAGTCGGGCAGCAGCGAGGGCCCGACGCGCTGGTGCGGAAGGTGGGCGAGCCCGCGCAGCCGCGAGGCCGCCGGGCGGCCGAAGAGGGTCGCGATGTCGAGGGCCGAGGTGCCGAGGACCCCGCCGACGTGTGAAGGCCCGGTGTCCACCCCCTCGTTCATATAGCGGCTGGAGCGCATGTGCCATTCGTGACCACCGGACTGCCAGTCCTGAAGTCCCTTGGTGTACGCGGCGATCGCGGCGCAGTCGACCGGAGACAGGCCCTTCTCCACACAGAGACCGGGGACTTCGGTCAGCGCGGTGTTCTCGAACTGCTGGACCCGCGAGGTCAGCAGGTCGTTGACCGCTTCGGCCGCCTCCTGCGTCGTACACCCCAGGAACGTCTCCAGCACGAGCACGCCGTTGCTCAGCTCACCCTCGTCCTCCACCTCGCGCTGGTAGGAGAACAGGTCGTTGCGCAGATGGACACCGTCCGAGAACGCGTCCCGCAGCACCCGCAGCGGACGTGAGTCCGCGACCGCCTCGGGCACTTCGGCGCCCGCCGCGTACTCCACGAGCCCCGCCGACCAGGGGGCGCCGCCGACCTTCCGGCGCATCTCGATGTACTCGACGGGGTTGGAGATCCGCCCCTCGTTGATGTTGGTGAGCTCCCACATCGACTCGTTGAGGAGGTTCGCCGTGGACTCGGCGAACCTGGCCCGCCAGCCGTCGGACATGCTCGGGACGGTCCGCGCCCACAGATCGGCCAGTCCCGCCTCCACCGGGTTCCGCGGCTCCGGGATGCCGGCCGTGGAGCCCATCGGCATGAAGGCCGGCAGCCGGTCCAGATACGCCTTGCCGCCCTCGCGGTCCTGGCTGCGCTTGAAGACCTCGAGGAAATGGTCGTCGAAGAAGAAGACCCACACATACCAGTCGGTCACCAGGGACAGCGCCTCGGCGTCGCAGTCGGGGTGCGTGTAGGCGCACAGCAGGGCGTAGTCGTGCGCGTCGAGGTCGTGCTCCTCCCAGATGCCGGACCCCTCCAGCATCCCCATGCCGCGGGCCCACTCCTTGGTGTGCCGCCGTGCCTCCTCGACATGGGGGTTGAGCCGTGCCGGATACGGGACGTAGAAGTCCGGCAGAACGAAGGGCTGTGCCATCTGTGCGTGGGCCTTTCGGTGAGCATCCGCGCCAGCGCGGACCGGGTGGACGGGCAAGCCCTACCCGTCCCTCGGACGGCCCACGCACTACGGCCTATTAGTCACACAAGCCCACAAAGGGGAGACGGTGCGCCACCGGACCCCTCGACCGGTGGCGCCCGCCGGCTACCTCAGGACGCGCACATCCGCGGCCTTCACAAAGGCCACCCGGTGCCCGAACTGGATCTCGTAGTAGAGCTCCTTGCCCCGCACGACGCGATGCCCCGCCGTATCGAAGGTCGTCGCGTACAGGTACTCGCCCGGGACCCGGTCGCCCACCACGTACTTCTGCCCGGCGAGCAGCTTGTACGGCAGCGGCGACACCGGCTGTACCGGCACACCCTCGGGATAGGCGGCCGCCTCCGGATAGGCGCGCCCGTACACCGGGATCTCCGCCAGGCCGGCCCTCGGGGTCAGCAGGGCCTCCCGCGCGCCCACAGCGGTCGGCTGCCTGCGCGGATTGTGGAACCAGGCCTTCTGTCCGAGGTACCAGATGGCCGTCCACTCGCCGCGACGCTCCGCCACGGCGTACTGCTGGCCCGTCGAGGCCCGCGCGCCCGTGTCGTTGACGCCGGTGGTCGAGTCCTGCCCGCCGGGCCGCAGACCGATGTCCTTGACCAGCGGCGCGTCGTCCGCCGGGGCGGTGTGCAGCCGGACCGCGCCCGAGCCGTGCGGTGCGCACGCCTCGGCGGGCTTCACACAGCCCGTGTAGAGGGGCTGGTTGCGGACGTAGTCGGGACGGATGGTCACCACGTCGCTGCGGGGACCCGCACCCGGCGCGAACGGCTGGCCGAGCAGCGTGAAGTAGTGCGCCCAGTCCCAGTACGGGCCGGGGTCGGTGTGCATGCCGGCGATCGTCGCCGTGGTGGTGCCCGGCACCGTGTCGTGCCCGAGGATGTGCTGCCGGTCCAGTGGGATGTCGTACCGCTGCGCCAGATACCGCACCAGCCGCGCCGAGGTGCGGTACATCGCCTCCGTGTACCAGGCGTCCGGCGAGACCAGGAAGCCCTCGTGCTCCAGGCCCACCGACTTCGCGTTCACGTACCAGTTGCCGGCGTGCCAGGCGACGTCCTTGAGCGGCACGTGCTGGGCGATGTGCCCGTCGGAGGACCGCAGGGTGTACTGCCACGACACGTACGTCGGGTCCTGCACCAGCTTCAGGGTGGTGTCCCAGGAACCCTCGGTGTCGTGGATGACGATGTACTTCACCGACTGCGACGCGGGCCGGTTCGCCAGGTCGTGGTTGCCGTACTCGCCCTCGCCGAACTCCTCGTACGGCGCCGGGATCCACTCGCAGGCCACCGTCCGCGGGCACTCGGTCTTCACCGCGTCCGCCGTGCGCAGCCCGAGCCGGGCCGTCTGCGCGGCGTCGGGGACCGCCGACGGGTCGGCGGTCAGTGCGACGCGCTCGCCGCTGTCGGTGGTGCGGGACCGGCCGGAGCGGATCACGTCGAAGACGTCGCCCGCGTAGACCGTGGCGGTGGCCGTGTCGTCGGCGCCGGAGAAGCGGGCGACGGCGCCGAACCAGTCGGACGGCCGGTCGCTCAGCGGACGGCCCAGCTTCTTCTGTGCGTCGGCGAGGAGGGCCGCGCCGCCGCGCACATTGGCCGCGGCGTTGTCGCGCAGCTGCGCCGCGCTGTAGCCCGACAGCTCGGCCGCGCGGTCCAGCGTCCTCAGGCGGACCGGGAGTTCGGCGGGGTCCGGCAGCGCCGCCTCCGCCGGCCGCAGGGTCTCGCGGGCGCCGTCGCCGCGTGGGTCCTCGCTGCCGTGGGAGTGGTGCGGAGCCTCGGCCAGTGCCGTGCGGGCGTCCGTGAGATGCATCGGCCCGTAGCCGCCGGTGACGCTGGCCGCGCCCCCGTGCGTGTCCCACCGGGACTGGAGGTACGACACACCGAGCAGGACGCTCTGCGGTACGTGGTACTGCGCGGAGGCCGCGGCGAACTCGCGCTGGAGCGACGCGGATCCGCCCTGCTCGGCGGTGGCGGACGGGCCGGCCGAGACCAGCGGCAGCAGCAGGGCTGCGGACGCCACCGCGCCCCCTGCCCTCAGCATGCGACGGCGGGTGCTTCGCGGGCGCACGGGGACGGAACGTTGCAAGGCAGCCTCCATGGGCGGATGGTGCGTGGCGGGGCCTGCGGGGTGGGTCTCGACTACAGGGGTATCGGCTGCCGGACGATCCGTCAATCGCACTCAGGTGGAGGAAATTTGCACGTCAGGGCAGGTTCCGGGGAGTTTCGCGGTGAGGGGCCGCGGGCCTGCGGTGCGTCAGTGGTCTGGGCCAATTCCGGTTCACGGAACGGGCGTTGTCGGCGAGACGGAGACGTTCGGTTCCTGGGCCCGGGGGAGCGGCTCAGTTCACCTGAACGGCAAGCGGACAGGCGTCACCGTGGGCCGAGCGGGTAGTCCGCGGTGATCCGTTCGAGCCTCTCGCAGGGGAGCGCCCGGGGTTCTCCACCAGGTTCCGCGCAAGCCCGGCCGGTCGTGAACACCTCGGTGGGCGCGGCCGGCAGCCCCCTGGCGGCGGCGCCGGGGCACCCGGAGGAAGAGCTGTTGCCGGGCGTCCGGCACATCGCCCCCGACCGGGAGGGGGGTGGGCGACATCCGGCCGCGGGACGCTCTTCGGCGGTGCGCCGGATGCCCGCGCGAGCTCGTACGGCCGGTCGGCTGACGGTCGTCCGGAAGGGTGACGGGCGGTCGAGAACACCGGACATCACGCGCACAGCGCGCTGCGCGCCCAGTGTGTCGGCACTGGGCGCGCAGCGCGCTTCCCCCTCTGTGGCGGCGGTCAGCGCGTGCCGACCGCCGCACGCACGGCCCGACGGGCCAGTGCGCAGTCGTCGTGCAGCCGCCTGAGCAGCAGCCGCTGTTCCTCGCCGGCCGACAGACCGCCGGCGGCGGGTGCGGTGGCACCGGTCGGGGGAGCGGCCTCCCGCATCGTGCGCTGCACCGCCGTCTCGTAGGTGCGGATCTCCCGGGTCAGCACCAGCATCAGATTCACCAGGAAGGCGTCCCTGGCCGCGGGCCCCTGCTGCTGGGCGAGCTGGCTGATCTGCCGCCTGGCCACCGGCGCGTCGCCGAGCACCGACCACAGGGTGGCCAGGTCGTAGCCGGGCAGATACCAGCCGGCGTGCTCCCAGTCGACCAGCACGGGACCCGTCGGCGACAACAGGATGTTGGACAGTAAGGCGTCACCGTGGCAGAACTGGCCCATGCCCTGCTTGCCGCCGGCGTGCGCCAGACCGTGCAGCAGCTTCTGCAGGTCTCCGAGGTCACGGTCGGTGAACAGTCCCAGTTCGTGGTAGCGGGAGATACGGGACGCATAGTCGAGGGGGGCGTCGAACATGCCGGCCGGCGGGCGCCAGGTGTTGAGCCGCGCGATCGCGCCGAGGGCGGCCCGCACGTCGGCACGGGGCGGAGCCTCGGCCGGGTGCCGCGCGAGAGCCGCCGCCCGGCCCGGCATCCGCTCGATCACCAGGGTGCAGTTGTCGGGATCCGCGGCGACCAGCCGCGGGACCCGCACCGGTGGGCGGTGCCGGACGAAGGCGCGGTAGGCAGCTATTTCGTGCCGGAACCGTTCGGACCAGGCGGGTGAGTGGTCGAGCAGACACTTGGCCACCGCCGTCATCCGCCCCGTCGTTCCGACGAGCAGGACCGAACGTCCGCTGCGGCGCAGTACCTGGACCGGATTGAACTCCGGGCAGATGCGGTGCACCGACGCGACAGCCATACGCAGCTGCGCGCCCTGAGGGCCGGACAAGTCGATTCTCCCGCTGAGGGGTTGGCCGACCGCCCCCACCGGCCGTCGAGCCCGGCCGGCGTTGGTGGGGTCGAGATACGGTCCGGAGCCGGCCGGTACGGCGGAGCGCTGCGGCCGGTGTGGGGCGGACACGGAGGACGATGCTGTGTACATGGGGGTGACAGATCCCTTCGTGCGCCGACAGTTTGCGTGCGCGGCCCCGCCCCGACAGCCGGTCAACACCCTGGGGAGTGCGATCGGCTGCCGGGCCGGGGTGGCGCGTTCCTACGTCACACCAGCCCGCGGGTGGCACACCATCTGGCGCACCCTGGCGAACCCTGGCGAATAGTCGCCCCGCATCTGACAGGGGGTTACTGTCAACTCAGCCGAGAACCTGGGGGCTTGACGTGACCGGAGAACCCAACACCCGCCTCTGCGACCTGTTCCGCCTCGCCGGCTGGTCCAAAGGGGAACTCGCAAGACTCGTGAACCGGCAGGCGGCGGCCATGGGCCACCCGCAGCTGGCGACCGACACCTCGCGGGTGCGGCGCTGGATCGACATGGGGGAGACCCCGCGCGATCCCGTGCCACGCGTGCTGGCAGCTCTGTTCACCGAGCGACTCGGTCGTGTCGTGACCATCGAGGACCTCGGGTTCGTACGAAGCGGGCGTGCAGGAAAGCGGAAGGACGCGCAGGGAAGTGACACCAACCCTGACGGCCTCCCGTGGGCGCCCGAACGCACCGCGGCGGTCCTCACCGAATTCACGGGAATGGACCTCATGCTCAACCGACGCGGCTTGGTGGGCGCGGGCGCCGCGCTCGCCGCAGGCTCCGCACTCAGCAGCGCCATGCACGACTGGCTGCACACCGACCCCGCACTCGCCAAGAACGCACCACATTTCGAGAACGCCCTGCAGGCCGACTCCGTCGGGTTCGACCGCTACGAGGCGGCGCCCATCGGATCGCAGGAGATCGAAGCTCTGGAACGTTCCGTCGAAGTGTTCCGCGCCTGGGACGCCGCCCGTGGCGGCGGCCTCCAGCGCAAGGCCGTGGTGGGCCAGTTGAACGAGGTGGGCGGCATGCTCGCCTACCGTCACCCGGACCACCTCCAGCGGCGCCTGTGGGGCGTCGCCGCCAACCTCGCCGTACTCGCCGGCTGGATGTCGCACGACGTCGGCCTCGAACCCACCGCCCAGAAGTACTTCGTCATCGCCGCGCACGCGGCGCGCGAGGGCGGCGACCGTCCCCGGGCCGGCGAAGCGCTCTCCCGTGCCGCCCGGCAGATGGTCCATCTGGGCCGTCCCGACGACGCACTCGACCTGATGAAGCTCGCCAAGACCGGCTCGGGTGAACAGACCCTGCCGCGCACCCGGGCGATGCTGCACACCATCGAGGCCTGGGCACAGGCATCCATGGGGCGCGGCCAGGCCATGCGCCGCACCCTCGGTGAGGCCGAGGACCTGTTCGTCTCCGACAAGGGAGACGTGCCGGCGCCCAGTTGGATGCAGATGTTCGACGAGGCGGATCTGCACGGCATGGAGGCGCTCGCCTACCGCACGCTGGCCGAGCACGACCCGTCGGCCGCGAACATCGCGCAGAACCACGCCCGGCAGGCGCTGCAACTGCGTGAGGGCGGACGGCAGCGGTCGAAGATCTTCGACTACATCTCCCTGGCCTCGGCCTGCTTCATCGCGGACGACCCCGAACAGGCCGACCGCTATGCGCGGCTGGCGCTCGTCTCGATGGGGGAGACCTCCTCGCACCGGACATGGGACCGGCTGCGGGAGATGTACCGGCTCACCGGGCAGTACTCGGGCTACGCCCGGATCGAGGACCTGCGCCAGGAGATCCAGCAGGCCCTGCCCGCGGGCCCGTCGAAGAAGGCGAGGAGCACGGACATCTAGTGCCGCTCCCGGCACACTTCGCCCAGTCGCGCCGCCCGGCACTCACCCTCCGCGCCAGGGACCCACGTGCCCACACCCAGGACCCACGTGGCCCTACCCAGGACGCTCGCGCCCGCGCACAGCACCCCCGTGCGATCGGGCCCGGTGGACCGCAGGCCTCCTAGGCGCCGAACTTCACCACCATCACGCAGGCGTCGTCCTCACGGCTGCCCTCACCGAACACCTCGAGGACCGCCCGAACGCACTCCTGCGCATCCCGGGCCGCGGTGAAACGTGGCGCCAGGGCGAGCAGTCGGCCGGTATCGCCGTCCCCTGCGGCGCTGGTGCGCGTCAGACCGTCCGTGTGCAGCAGCAACAGGTCACCCGGGAGCAGAGGTACTTCGGCCTGCTCGTACGCGGCGCCGGAGGTGGCACCGAGCAGCACACCCTCGGGGGGCGTGAGGACCTGCCCCGTCCCGTTGCGGAACAGCAGCGGGGCGGGGTGTCCCGCCTGCGCCCAGGAGAGGGTGCGGTTCGCCGGGTCGAAGCGGCAGCACACCGCGCTGCCCAGGGCCGGCTGGACGGATGTCTCCAGCAACTGGTTGAGGTGTGCCATCAGCGGTCCGGGCTCGATACCCGCGACGGCCATACCCCGCAGCGCGCCGAGCAGCATCGCCATGGCCGATGTGGCGCTCACACCGTGACCGGTGAGGTCGCCGACGCTCAACAGCGAGCCGCCATGGGGCAGTTGCAGGGCGTCGTACCAGTCGCCGCCGATCAGGGCGCTGTTGGTGGACGGCAGATAGTGCGCGGCGACGTCGAGCTCGGCCGGGCCGTCGAGCGGGAACTGCAGGGAGCCACGCCACGGCGGAAGCACCGCTTCCTGGAGTTCGACCGCGAGCCGGCGCTCCGTCTGCTCGAAATGCTGCTTGCGCTGAGCGTGGTCGCGGCTCTCGCGGAGCGCGCGCTCACTGCGGCGCAGCTCGCTCACGTCCCTGAGGACCGCCCACATGGAGGCGGTGGACCCGTCGGAGTCGAGGACGGGCTCTCCCATCATGTGCACCGTACGGACGCGGCCGTCGGCGCGGACCATGCGGAACTCGCCGTCGATGGGGCGTCCGTCGACCAGACAGTCCGTCACCATCGAGGTGAGCAGGGCCTGGTCCTCCGCGAACACGATCGACGGAAGCTCGTCCAGGGTCATGGGCCCGCTCTGCGGGGAGCGTCCGAGGATCTGATAGAGCTCGTCGGACCAGCTCACCTCGTCGGTGAGGAGGTTCCACTCGGCGCTGCCGACCCGGCTGAGGAGCGATCCGGTGCTCTGCGCGCTGTCGGCCTCGTACTCCGCGAGTTCGTCCTCGAAGAGACCGAGGGACTCGGCGGGCAGGCCTTCCTTCAGCTGTCCGAGGTGGGCGCCGAGGTCGTCCAGGTGATGGACGGCGAGGTCGCACAGCGCCCTCTGCCAGCGGCCCTGGGGGTCGTCATCCTCCAGCACGGCGTCGCGGCGCACGGCATCCACGTCTCCGCGCAGCCGGCGCGTCCGGGTGATCAGAGCATCGACGGTGCCACGCTCCGGCGGCTGTGGTGCGGGATGGTCCGCGAACACATGGGAGGGCATGACGTACTCCGATACAGGCGTGGCCACGGCCAGTCTGAGACACGGTCTGAACAATGGACCAGTTACGACTGTTGCACAGGGAGCGATGGCTCGTAAGGCATTTGGCAACACTCGATACGGTGGTGCCTCTGTCATATGCCACAGGCCGGGCAATTGGATGGCCCGGCCGGGGGTTGAGCGATGAGTTCAGGGGGCAGCAGGGGTCTAACCGATGGAGAGAGCATGCGGCAAAGGCGCCGCACGCGCCACAAGTTGGAGGTCCACCATGTGTACGCACCAGTCACAGGTGGAATCTTCTCCTCACCGGTCCGACGCGTACGAAGCCGTTGCGGCTTGAGAGGGTGAGTCCGATGGCCAAGGCCGCTCAGATCCGTATCCGAAAGCCCGCTCCGCAGAGGCCCGCCCGTGAGCTGGACCTGCGTACCCCGTCGGGCCGGGTGCTTCCCTACTGACAGCGCGCGTGCCAGGCACGCGCCGATGACGACCGTGGCCGTCACGGAGACGGCGAAGCCCAGCCAGGAAGCATCGAACCAGAGGCTGTTGAGCTGTCCCAGGCCGGTGAGATAGCCGGCCCACAACGCCCCTCCCGCCACCGACCAGAACAGATGGCGACGCCGTGACACCCCGGTGGTGCCCACGGCGACCGCCAGCACGGTGCGGCCGCCCGGTACGAAGCGGGCGGCAACCGTCGTACGCCCCAGCCGGCCGGCGAGCGCCGTCTCCAGCCTGGCCGCCGCGGATGTCAGGGCCGGGCGTCTGAGCGGGCGGCTGCGCGCCAGCGTCACCACGAGCAGGTCCCCGAGCACGGAAGCGGCCGCCACCGGCACGGCGACGGCCAGCAGTCCGACCTCCTGGGTGGTCGCCCACAGGGAGGCGGCCAGCACGAGCGTGCCGCTCGGCATCACCGGCACCAGCGCGTCGAGGAAGACCGCGAGCAGGGCGACGGCGAGTATCAGCGGAGAACCGATGAGCTCGGCGGTCAGGTCGGACAGCATGCCGTTCAGCCTGGTGCGACGGCCGCTCCACGGCAACTCCTTTTGTCACTCGGCGTGTTGATCCGGTCGCCGCTTTCACGAGGGGGCGTTGTCAGTGGTGGGCGGCAGGATGGACCCATGACGACGACCTCACCCGCCGCCCCTGCCGCGGCCGCATCGATCGCCGACTCCGCCGCGTACGCCGAGGCGGTCGAAACCGCCTCCCGAGCCGCCGCCGCGTACTACGCGACGGGGGAGAGCGCCCTCGACGACGACGCGTACGACCGGCTCGCCCGCGGGATAGCCGCGTACGAGGAGACGCATCCCGACGAGGTCTCGGCGTCCTCGCCGACGGGCAAGGTCGCGGGCGGCGCGGCCGTGGGGGACGTGCCGCACACCGTGCCGATGCTGTCCCTGGACAACGTCTTCTCCGCCGAGCAGCTGGTGTCCTGGACCGCGTCGGTGGAGCGGCGCATCGGCAGACCCGTCGAACAGTGGAGCGTCGAGCCGAAGCTGGACGGCCTCGCGGTGGCCGCGCGCTACGAGGAGGGCATGCTCGTCCGGCTGATCACCCGCGGCGACGGCACCGCCGGTGAGGACGTCTCGCACGCGATCGGCACGATCACCGGCCTCCCCGACCGGCTCGCCGAGCCGGTCACCCTCGAGGTGCGCGGTGAGGTTCTGATGACGAACGAGCAGTTCGAAGCGGCCAACACCGTGCGTACGGCCCATGGCGGCGCCCCTTTCGCCAACCCGCGCAACGGCGCCGCCGGCACCCTGCGCGCCCGGGACCGGGCCTACCGCGTCGAGATGACCTTCTTCGGCTACGGGGCGATGCCGACGTCAGGGACCGGCACCGACCTCGCCGACCAGCTCGCGCAGTGGCCCCACAGCACTCTCATGTCCCATGTCGCCTCGCTGGGTGTGCACACCGCGGAGGACACCGCCGTCGCGCCCCGCACGCCGGCGACGGCCGACGAGATCATGGCCCGCATCGAGGAGATCGCCGCGCTGCGCGCGGATCTGCCGTTCGGGATCGACGGCATCGTCATCAAGGCCGACCGGGCGGCCGACCAGGCCGCGGCCGGATCCGGCTCGCGGGCCCCGCGCTGGGCCATCGCCTACAAGCTCCCCGCCGTGGAGAAGGTCACCACCCTGCTGGACGTCGAGTGGAACGTGGGCCGGACCGGGACGATCGCGCCCCGCGCCGTCCTGGAGCCGGTGGAGATAGACGGCACGACCGTCACCTACGCCACGCTGCACAACCCCGCCGACATCACCCGTCGTGACCTGCGGCTGGGCGACCGCGTGATGGTCTACAAGGCGGGCGACATCATTCCCCGGATCGAGGCCCCGGTCGTCCATCTGCGGACCGGCGAGGAGAAGGCGATCGTCTTTCCCGAGGTCTGCCCGCAGTGCGGTTCCGGCATCGACACCTCCGAGCAGCGCTGGCGCTGTGTGCGCGGACGCGACTGCCGGCTGGTGGCCTCCGTCTCGTACGCCGCGGGACGCGACCAGCTCGACATCGAGGGACTCGGCGACACCCGGGTCGTTCAGCTGGTCGAAGCGGGCCTGGTCGGCGACATCGCCGACCTGTTCACGCTGACCCGCGAGCAGCTGCTCGGCCTGGAGCGTATGGGCGAGACCAGCACGGACAACCTCCTCGCGGCCATCGGGACGGCCAGGTCCCGACCCCTGTCGAGGGTGTTCTGCGCCCTCGGCGTGCGCGGCACCGGACGCTCGATGTCGCGTCGGATCGCCCGGCACTTCGCGACCATGGAGCACATACGCGCGGCGGGCCCCGACACGCTTCAGCAGGTCGACGGCATCGGGGTGGAGAAGGCGACGGTCGTCGTCGCCGAGCTCGAGGAGCTGTCCTCGCTGATCGACAAACTGATCGCCGCGGGGGTCAACATGACGGAGCCGGGCGCGGTCCCGCCCGCCGTCGGCGAGGACACCGGCGCGGTCGGAGGAGAGTCCGCGGACGGAAGCGGGCCGGCCCCGCAAGCCCGTCCGCTGGACGGCATGACCGTGGTCGTGACGGGTGCCATGACGGGCCCGCTCGAGAAGCTGTCCCGCAACGAGATGAACGAACTCGTCGAGCGGGCCGGCGGGCGGTCCTCGTCCAGTGTGTCGGGGCGGACCTCGCTCCTGGTCGCGGGCGAGGGCGCGGGTTCCAAGCGCGACAAGGCGGAGAAGCTGAGGGCGCGGATCGTCTCGCCGGAGGAGTTCGCGGATCTTGTGTCCGGCCATCTCGGCGGTGAGAGCTGAGTTTCTCGGCGACCGGGCGAACAGGACCGAGGGGGGAGCCGGCCGGGCGGGACCGCTGAGCGGGCCGGCTTCCCGAGCAGCCCGGCCGCCTGACCGGGCCGCCTGACCGGGCCGCCTGACCGGGCCGCCCGAGCGGGCCGCCCGAGCGGGCCGTCTGATCACGCCGGATCGGCCGACGCGACCGGCCGGCCGGGCCCGCCTCCTGACGGGCCCGGCCTCATGCCGGGGCGCAGTCTTCCGGGGGTCGCCTGGCGGGAGGCAGTGCACGGCGGCAATAGGGCCGCTGTGCACTTACCCCGCGAGAAGTGGGCGCGTATCCAGGAATCAGAGGCTGCTGATCAGGTGCCTGGAGCAGGGCTGATCCCGAGGAGGGCTCATGGACGCCCCGACCGCCACGACGGCCGACACGGACCTCTTGGAAGAACCCCAGGAGGACCCGACCGTACACATTCTCTGGATCAACGCGGGCCTGAGTTGCGACGGGGACTCGGTGGCGTTGACCGCCGCGACCCAGCCGACGATCGAGGAACTGGCGCTGGGTGCCCTGCCCGGACTGCCCAAGGTGGCGGTCCACTGGCCGCTCATCGACTTCGAGTGCGGCCCCGTCCAGGGCGCCGACAACTTCATCGAGTGGTTCTTCAAGGCCGAGCGCGGCGAGCTGGACCCCTTCGTCCTGATCGTCGAGGGCTCGATCCCGAACGAGCGCATCAAGCCCGAGGGCTACTGGTGCGGCTTCGGTGACGACCCCGAGACGGGCCAGCCGATCACCACCAGCGAGTGGCTCGACCGGCTCACCCCCAAGGCCCTGGCCGTCGTGGCCATCGGGACCTGCGCCACCTACGGCGGCATCCACGCGATGGCCGGCAACCCGACGGGTGCGATGGGCGTTCCGGACTATCTCGGCTGGGAGTGGAAGTCCCAGGCGGGCATCCCGATCGTGTGCATCCCCGGATGCCCGGTCCACCCCGACAACGCCTCCGAGACGCTGCTGTACCTGCTCTACCAGGCGGTGGGCGCCGCGCCCATGATCCCGCTGGACGAGGAGCTGCGGCCGACCTGGCTGTTCGGCGCCACCGTCCACGAGGGCTGCGACCGTGCCGGCTACTACGAGCAGGGCCAGTTCGCCGAGGAGTACGGATCCCCCCAGTGCCTGGTCAAGCTCGGCTGCTGGGGCCCGGTGGTCAAGTGCAACGTGCCCAAGCGCGGCTGGATCAACGGAGTGGGCGGCTGCCCCAACGTCGGCGGCATCTGCATCGCCTGCACCATGCCGGGTTTCCCGGACAAGTTCATGCCCTTCATGGACGAGCCACCGGGCGGCCATGTGTCGACGGCGGCGAGCGGT
Organism: Streptomyces sp. NPDC058685; assembly: GCF_042714725.1. Taxonomy (NCBI): domain Bacteria; kingdom Bacillati; phylum Actinomycetota; class Actinomycetes; order Kitasatosporales; family Streptomycetaceae; genus Streptomyces; species Streptomyces sp. NPDC058685. The sequence continues at coordinate 12,854 of NZ_JBHXSL010000042.1, read as the reverse complement.
ATGTACGGCACGGTGATCCGACGGCTGCGGGGCATCACCGCGAGGACCGTCGACAAGGAACCGAAGTGGCGCACCAAGAGCGAAACGCTCAAGACCGGCTACCGGCCGCCGTGGTGACCCGAGTTCTCCGCTGAGCAGGACACTCAACAGGAAGGTGGCGCGCACCATGGCGACGGCGACGAACAAGCCCGCCGGTGACGGCGACGGCCTCATGGAGATGTCGTGGGACCCGATCACCCGCATCGTGGGCAGCCTGGGTATCCACACGAAGATCGACTTCGCCGCGAAACGCGTCGCGGAGTGTTACAGCACCTCGTCCATCTTCCGCGGGTACAGCGTGTTCATGCGCGGCAAGGACCCGAGGGACGCGCACTTCATCACCAGCAGGATCTGCGGCATCTGCGGCGACAACCACGCCACGTGCTCGGTGTACGCGCAGAACATGGCCTACGGGGTGGCGCCGCCGCACCTCGGCGAGTGGATCATGAACCTCGGCGAGGCCGCGGAGTACATGTTCGACCACAACATCTTCCAGGAGAACCTGGTCGGGGTGGACTACTGCGAAAAGATGGTCCGCGAGACCAACCCGGGCGTGCTCGAACTCGCCGAGCGGACGGAAGCACCGCACGCCGGCGACCACGGCTACCGCACCATCGCCGACATCATGCGCTCGCTGAACCCTCTGGAGGGTGAGTTCTACCGCGAGGCCCTCCAGGTCAGCCGCTACACGCGGGAGATGTTCTGCCTGATGGAGGGCCGCCATGTGCACCCCTCCACGCTCTACCCCGGAGGCGTCGGCACCGTAGCGACCATCCAGCTCTTCACCGACTATCTGACCCGGCTCACGCGCTATGTGGAGTTCATGAAGCGGGTCGTCCCGCTCCACGACGACCTCTTCGACTTCTTCTACGAGGCGCTGCCCGGATACGAGGAGGTCGGCAGGCGCCGTGTCCTGCTCGGCTGCTGGGGCGCGCTCAACGACCCGGAGTACTGCGACTTCACCTACGCCAACATGGCCGAATGGGGCCGGCGGATGTTCGTCACCCCCGGCGTCGTCGTGGACGGCAAGCTGGTCACCAACAACCTCGTCGACATCAACCTCGGCATCCGGATCCTGCTCGGCAGTTCGTACTACGAGGACTGGGCGGGCATGGAGAAGTTCGTCGAACGCGACCCTCTGGGCAACCCCGTCGACGAGCGCCACCCGTGGAACCAGCACACGATTCCCGCCCCGCAGAAGCGCGACTTCGACGACAAGTACAGCTGGGTCATGTCGCCGCGCTGGTTCGACGGCAAGGACCACCTCGCCCTGGACACCGGCGGCGGCCCCATCGCACGCCTGTGGTCCACGGCCCTGTCCGGCCTGGTCGACAACGGCTACGTCAAGGCCACCGGACACAGCGTCGAGATCAATCTGCCCCGGACCATGACCAAGCCCGAGATGGCGCTCGAGTGGAAGATCCCGGAGTGGAGCAACGCCCTCGAACGCAACCGGGCCCGCACCTACTTCCAGGCCTACGCGGCCGCTTCGGCACTCCACTTCGCCGAGATGGCGATGGAGGAGGTACGCGCCGGACGCACCCAGACCTGGGAGAAGTTCGACGTGCCGGACGAGTCCATCGGCTGCGGATTCACCGAGGCCGTCCGCGGTGTGCTGTCCCACCACATGGTGATCAGGGACGGCAAGATCGCGAACTACCACCCCTACCCGCCGACTCCGTGGAACGGAAGCGTCCGTGATGTCTACGGCACCCCCGGGCCGTACGAGGACGCGGTGCAGAACACACCGATCTTCGAGGAGAACCCGCCGGAGAACTTCAAGGGCATCGACATCATGCGGGCCGTCCGCAGCTTCGACCCGTGTCTGCCGTGCGGCGTGCACATGTACGTCGGCGGAGGCCGGACGGTCGAGCAGACCCATCTGCCGACGGGACTGAGCGGACTGGCCTTCTGAACCTCAGGAGAGGGGCTTGCCGATGGCCGGACAGGACACGGGCGAGCGCATCGCCGCGCTGCTCGACGAGCTGGGGGAGAAGGCAGGACCCGAGGTACGCGACACGGCCGACGAACTGGTGCGCTGCGTCGTGGAGTTCTACGGCGAGGGGCTCGCCCGGACCGTGCGCCTGCTGCGCGCGGCACCGGGCGGGGCCGACCCGATCGAGGTGCTGACGGCCGACGAACTCGTCAGCGATCTGCTGATCCTGCACGACCTGCATCCCGAGGACACCCTGACCCGGGTGGGCCGGGCGCTCGACAAGGTCCGCCCCTATCTCGGCTCCCACGCGGGGGACGTCGAGGTCGCGGGCCTCGACACCGAGCCGGCGGAGGGCCCCACGCTGCGGCTCCGCCTGCGCGGCAGCTGCGACGGCTGTCCCTCCTCCACCCAGACCGTGCGGTGGACCATCGAGGAGGCGGTCTCCCGGCTGGCGCCGGAGATCGCGCTCATCGAGGTCGAGGGCGTGGCCGAGGAACCCCCCCAGGAGCAGCCGCTGCTCCAGATCCTGCCCCACCGCCCGGACGACGCACCGGGCGTGCCACCCGGCGACGACGGGCGCGTGTCGGTCAACGGCGAAGGGGACGCGGCGCACTGGCACACCGTGGCCCGGCAGACACTTCCCGTCCACGACCGCGACACCGGCGTCACCGATGTCGCGGGGCACGCGCTGCTGCTCGTCCGCCTGCCGGGCAACCTGTACGCCTATCGCGACCAGTGCCCCGGATGCGGCGGCAGCCTCCACGAGGCGCTGCTGGAGGCGGAGTCGCTGCGGTGCGCCCGGTGCGCCGCAACCTTCGACGTACGCCGGGCAGGGCGGGGCGAGCGCGGACATCTGGAACCGGTACCGCTCCTGGAGGAGGACGGATCGGTGCGGGTCGCGCTGCCCGGTGAGCTGCTGGGGGCGGGGCCATGAGCGCGGACGTACTGAAGCAGTTCACCCGGCGGCCCCCGCCGCCGGGGGAGCGCTGCGAACTGTGCGGGGAGCCGCTGGCGTCGGAGCACCGGCATCTGGTGGACACCTCACGGCGTTCCCTGAAGTGCGCCTGCATGCCCTGCCACATGCTCTTCACCCGTCCCGGCGCCGGGCAGGGCCGCTTCCGGGCCGTGCCCGACCGCTATCTGACCGACCCCGACTTCACTCTCGACGAATCCGGCTGGAACCGGCTCCAGATACCCGTCGGCCTCGCCTTCTTCTTCCGCAACTCCTCGCTCGACCGGCTGGCGGCCTTCTACCCCAGCCCGGCGGGCGCCACCGAGAGCGAACTGGACCCCGAGACCTGGGACGCCGTCCTCGGGCGCACCCGGCTCGCGGAACTTCTCGAACCCGATGTGGAGGCGCTGCTGTTGCACCAGGAGCGCGGCTCCCCGGCGACCTGCACCCTCGTGCCGGTCGACGTCTGCTACGAGCTCGTCGGCCGGATGCGGCTCCACTGGAAGGGCTTCGACGGCGGGGCAGAGGCGCGTGAGGATCTCGCCGAGTTCTTCCGACGCGTCACGGCGGCGGCCCGTCCGCTGGACGCCCGCGCCGAGCGCCCGAAGACCACCGCGGAAAGGGAGCCCCAGCCCGCTCCGGAGCCGGGGGGCACCCCATGACCGACCTCCACTTCGAGTGCACCGGCGCGCGGCCCGAACCCTTCGGAGCGAGCCCCACCCTGCTGTTCGGGCTGCGGATAGAGGAGTCGGACCACCAGCCCGTCCACGCGATCGCGCTGCGCTGCCAGATCCGGATCGAGCCCGTCCGCCGGCAGTACGAGCCCGAGGAAGTGGGCATGCTGGGCGATCTGTTCGGCGAGCCGAGCCGATGGAGCAGCACCCTCAAGCCGATGCAGTTCGCGCACTCCTCGATCACCGTGCCCGGCTTCACCGGCACGACGAACATCGATCTTCCGGTGCCCTGCACCTACGACACGGAGGTCGCTTCCGCGTCGTACTTCCGGGCCCTGTCCCGCGGCGAGATACCCCTGCTGTTCCTCTTCTCCGGCACGGTCTTCACCGGCAGGAACGGCTTCCGTGCCGAACCCATCCCCTGGCACAAGGAGTCGAGCTATCTGATGCCCGTGGACGTGTGGCAGCAGATGATCGAGGAGTACTTCCCCAACTCGGGATGGCTGAGGCTCCGCAAGGACTGCCTCGAATCGCTCCGGCGCTACCGCTCGCAGCGCGCCCTGTCGTCGTGGGAGCAGGTCTTCCAGGAACTGCTCGCCACCGCCGGCGCGAAGGGGGGCGACTGAGATGAAGAACCCTGTCGAGGAGGCCTTCGACCAGGCCCGCGCGGTCGCGGACGCGGTCCTGTTCGAGGGCTATGTCCTCTACCCCTACCGTGCCTCCTCCGCCAAGAACCGGATGCGCTGGCAGTTCGGCGTCCTGGTGCCTCCCGCCTGGGCCGTCACCGGTGGCGAACACTCCGTACAGCGCACCGAATGCCTCCTGGAGCCCCGCGACGGCGACCGGCTGCACGCGGAGTTGCGCTTCCTGCACGTCCGGCGGCGCACCGTCGAACAGCTCGGACCGGACGGCTCCTACACCGAGGTGCCCGAACTCGAGCTCGCGGACCGGGTCGTCGTGCCCTGGGACGAGGGCGCCGAGGAACGCGTCCTCATCCATGCGCCCCTCATCGAACTGACGGAAGATCAGGCGCACGCGCGCGCCGTCCGGTTCGATCTGCCGCCCGCCACCACGTACGAACCGGTGCTGGACGAGGACGGCACCACGCTGGGCCGGCTCGTCCGCCGCAGGGAGCGGCTGACCGGCGAACTGCGCCCGCAGATCGAGGAACTGCCCGGCCCCTACCGGGTCTCGCGGCTCACGGTGACCGTGCACAACACCACCGAGGACGCCGGTCCCGAGAGCGGCGGCCGGGAGGCGGCCCTCGCCCACAGCATGATCGGTACCCATCTGCTGCTCGGAGTGCCCGGCGGGCGCTTCCTCTCGATGACGGACCCGCCCGAATGGGCGCGACCGGCCGTCGCCGACTGCCACAACGACCACACCTGGCCCGTCCTGGCCGGCACGGACGGCCGGGAGGACATCATGCTCTCCTCGCCGATCATTCTGGAGGACCACCCCGTCCTCGCGGACGAGAGCCCGGGACCTCTCTACGACGCCACCGAGATCGACGAGATCCTCTCGCTGCGCACCGCCGCCCTCACCGATCAGGAGAAGCGCGAGGCCCGCGGCACGGACGTCCGTGCGTCCGAGGTCATCGATCTGGTCGACACCATGCCGGAAGCGGTGATGGAGCGGCTGCACGGGGCGATCCGCGGACTGCGCGAGGTGACGGGCGAGGAACCGGCGGGGCAGGCGCCGGCGCCCGCGGCCGGGCTGAGCCTGCCCGACGGCGCCGGACACCCCTGGTGGGACCCGGCGCAGGACGCCGAAGCGATGGACGTGCCCGCCACCGTGACCATCGACGGCGAGGCCGTGGGTGCGGGAAGCAGGGTCCTGCTCACCCCCGGCGCCCGTCGCTCCGACGCACAGGACGCCTTTCTCCTCGGCCGGCACGCCACCGTCGAGGCGGTGGTCAGCGACCTGGACGGCGAGACCCACCTGGCGGTCGTCGTCGACGACGACCCGGGCACCGATGTGCGCCGGCAACAGGGCCGCTTCCTCTACTTCAAGCCCGACGAGGTGTCCCCGCTGAAGGAGGAGCCATGACCGCAGCGGAGACAGCACGCCGTGTCCTCGTCGCCGGGGTGGGCAACGTCTTCCTCCAGGACGACGGATTCGGTGTGGAGACCGTCCGGTGGCTCGGCCGCGACCCCTCCCGACTGCCGCCCGGCGTCGAGCTGATGGACGCCGGTATCCGCGGTGTGCACCTCGCCTACCGGCTGCTGGAGGGTTATCGCACGCTCGTCCTCGTCGACATCGTCGACCGGGGCGGCGCGCCCGGCACGCTCTACACGATCGACGTCGGGCCCGAGCCACCTCGGGCGCGCCCGCCAGGGCCGCTGGACACCCACGCCATGGATCCCGCCACCGTGCTGGGCCTGCTGCACGACCTGCACGCGGGCGCGGGCGGCACCCTTCCCGACGAGGTCTACGTCGTCGGATGCCAACCCCAGGACACGGACGAGGGCATGGGCCTGACCCCGCCGGTCGCGGACGCCGTGGAGCCGGCAGCGGGACTCGTGCTCGGCCTCGTGCGCCGCGCGACCTCCGTACCCCAAAGGAGCTGAACACGATGGAGGCACACATGGAATGGACCTGGGCCGGACTGGCGGCCGTGGGACTCGCGATGGTCTACGGCGTCGCCAGGGTCGTGCCGGACGTACGGCGTTACCTGCGCATCCGGCGCATGTGATCCGGATGGTGCGGACCGGGGTCCGGGGCTTCCCCGCCCCCGCCCGCGACGTCCTCGAGCTGCACATACCGCTCGAGGAAGAGGTGGAGGGTGCTGTGCAGCTCACCGAGGCGTACGAACCACAGGGCGAGGTCCATCGCGCCCTGCTGGGTGATGGAGTACACCCTGCGCGCGGGACCCGTGGCCGAGGCGTGCCAGTGCGAGGAGACCTCGCCGCAGCTCTCCATGCCCCTCAGCAGCCGGTACACGTGCGCCGATTCGGCCTCGGCCCAGCCGAAAGCCCCCAGTCGCTGCACCAGCTCGTAGCCGTGACCCCGACGTTCGGCGAGCAGCAGGAGCAGGACCGGGGTGAGCAGAGCCCGTCGCTCGACCTCGTGACCAGCCATCGTTCTTTCAGAGTAGCCAGGCAGGCCGGGTCCGCCCACCGGGGCGGGGCGGACCGCGGTGCGGGCAGGTGAGCGCCGTGCACGAACTCTCCATCGCGATGGCCGTCATCGACCAGGTCCGAGGCGCCGTCCCGGACGAGCGGGTCGCATCGCTGACCCTGCGGATCGGCGAGCTCGTCGCGGTGGTCCCCGAGGCTCTGGACTTCTCCTTCGGTCTGGCCGCCGACGGCACTCTGCTCGCGGGGGCCCGGCTGGTGATCGAGACTGTTGACGGAGAGGCCCACTGCGACGGCTGCGGCCGGGACACACCGACGGGGATGCCCCCGGTGCTGTGGTGCGGCGACTGCGAGCGCCCGCTGACCCTGGTCGCCGGCCGGGAACTGGAGATCGTCCGGGTGGTCGTGGCCGACGAGGGCCCGGCCGGGACCGCGGTGGGTGACACCGCCCGGGACACGACACGCGACGAGGAGACGAGCCATGTGCCGCACCGTTGACCTCCACCAGGCCGTGCTCGCGAAGAACGACGAGAACGCCCTGGCGCTGAGGCGCTTTCTGGCGTCGCGCGGCACGGTCGCCGTGAACCTGATGTCCAGCCCCGGCAGCGGCAAGACCGCCCTGCTCGAACAACTTCTGACCCGCGCGGTCGCGGCGGGCACACCGGCCGCCGCCGTCACCGCCGACCTGGCCACCGAGAACGACGCCACGCGGCTCGCCCGCTCCGGCGCTCCCGTGCAGCAGATCCTCACCGACGGCCTGTGCCATCTGGAGGCGGGCATGCTCCAGGCCCGGCTGGAGGACTGGCTGCCCGACGGCACCCGTCTGCTGTTCGTGGAGAACGTCGGCAACCTCGTCTGTCCCGCCTCCTACGACCTCGGCGAGACACTGCGGATCGCACTCGCCTCGGTGACCGAGGGTGAGGACAAGCCGGTCAAGTACCCGGCTGCCTTCGGTCTCGCTCAGCTGGTGGTCGTCACCAAGACCGATCTCGCGGATGCCGTGGGCTTCGCACGCGAGACGTTCCTCGGCGGAGTCCAGCAGGTCAACCCCGGTGTTCCGGTCCTGGAGACCTCCGCCCGCACCGGAGAGGGCGTCGACGCGCTCCTCGCCCACATCCTGCGCGGCGCCGAGGGCGGGGAGACGCACACCCCGGTGCTGGCGCGGCAGCACGAGAAGCATCTGCACAGCCACGCGAACGGCACGGTGCGGGAACCGGGGCCGGTGTCATGACCGGCGACCGGAGCCGAGAGCGCAGGCAGGTCACCGTCCGCGGTGTCGTGCAGGGCGTCGGCTTCCGGCCCTTCGTCTACACCCTCGCCGACGAACTCGGCCTGACGGGATGGGTCACCAACAACGCGGACGGAGTCGTCGCCGAGGTGGAAGGCCCGGGGCGGGCCGTCGCGGACTTCTGTACGCGTATCGCCGCCGAGCCCCCGCCGCTCGCGGTCGTCGAGTCCGTCGAGCACCGCGCCGTACCCCCACAGAGCGGTGACCACGGGTTCACCATCCGGCCCTCCGCCGGCGGACCCGGCCGCACCCTGGTCTCCCCGGACACCGCCACCTGCGACGACTGCCTGCGCGAGCTCGCCGATCCCGCCGACCGGCGCCACCGGCACCCGTTCATCACCTGCACGCACTGCGGTCCGCGCTTCACCGTGGTGACCTCGCTGCCGTACGACCGGGACCGGACCACCATGGCCGCGTTCCCGATGTGCGCCGGCTGCCGGCGCGAGTACACCGCGCCCGGCGACCGGCGCTTCCACGCGCAGCCCATCGCCTGTCCCTCCTGCGGTCCCCGGCTCACCCTGCGCCGCGGATCCGCGGACACCGCTCCGCGCCGGGACGCCGCCGCGCTCGCCGAGGCCCGCAGCCTGCTCGCTCAGGGCGCCGTCCTGGCCGTGAAGGGTCTCGGCGGCTACCACCTGGCCTGCGACGCGAGCGATCCCACGGCCGTTCGGACGTTGCGCAAGCGCAAGAACCGTGGCGACAAGCCCTTCGCCGTGCTGGCGGACTCACTGGAGACGGTCGAGCGGCTCGCCGAAGTCAGTGTGGAGGAAAGGGAGTTGCTCCTGGGTCCGCGCAAGCCCGTCGTACTGTTGCGGCGTCACCGGACCGAGCCCGCCGCCGACGTGGCGCCCGGTGTCGCACCCGGCAGCCCCGACCTCGGCGTGATGCTGCCGTACACCCCCCTGCACCGATTGCTCCTCGGACTGCCCGGTGATCCGCCCGGTCCCGACGTCCTCGTCATGACCAGCGGGAACCGCGCAGGCGAGCCCATCGCCACCGACGACACCGAGGCCCTCACGCGCCTCGACGGACTGGCCGACGCCTGGCTGATGCACGACCGCCCCATCCACGTGCCCTGCGACGACTCGGTCGTCCGGATCTGCGCCGGTGCCGAACTGCCGGTGCGCCGTTCACGCGGCTACGCCCCCTTCCCGGTCGCCCTGCCGGTGCCCGTGGTTCCCGCGCTCGCCGTGGGCGGCGATCTGAAGAACACTTTCTGCGCGGGCGACGACCGCTACGCCTGGATGTCCGCGCACGTCGGGGACATGGACGATCTGGCCACCCTCACCGCGTTCGAACGCGCCACCGCGCATCTGACGGACCTCACCTCCGTCACCCCGCGGATGCTGATCGCCGACCGGCACCCCGGCTACCGCTCCACCCACTGGGCGCGACGCGCGGCCGAGACCTCCGGACTGCCCCTGCGCCAGGTCCAGCACCACCACGCCCACGTCGCCTCCGCGATGGCCGAACACGGCCTGGACGGCACGGCGCCGGTCATCGGGATCGCCTTCGACGGCACGGGGTACGGCGATGACGGCACGGTCTGGGGCGGTGAGGTGCTCATCGCCGACTACGACGGATACCGGCGGTTCGCGCACCTGGCCCCTGTGCCGCTGCCGGGCGGCGACGCGGCCGTCCGCAACCCCTACCGGATGGCCCTGTCCCATCTGAGGGCCGCGGGGCTGCCGTGGTCGGACGACCTGCCGTGCACCGCGGTCGCCACACCGGGGGAGCGCCGGCTGCTCGAACGCCAACTGGAGCGCGATCTCGCCTGTGTGCCCACGTCCAGCATGGGGCGCCTGTTCGACGCGGTGTCCTCGCTGGCGGGGGTCTGCCACCGGGTGGAGTACGAGGCGCAGGCCGCCATGGAGCTGGAGAACGCCGCCCTGTCCGATGTCACCGGCAGTGTCGGCGACGACGCGCGGAATGACGCGTACCGGTTCATCCTGGGAGCGGAGACCGAGGACCCCGAGGCACCGCTGATCGCCGATCCGGCGCCGGTTCTCGCGGCCGCCGTCGCGGACATCCGCGCGGGGGCACATGCCGGGCCCGTGGCCCGTCGTTTCCACCAGGGCGTGATCGCCCTGGTCCAGGAGGTGTGTGAGGTGGCCCGACACCGTACGGGCATCGAGACGGTGGCTCTGAGCGGCGGGGTTTTCTGCAACGCCCTGCTGACACAGGGCTGCTGCGACGTCCTCGAAGGGGACGGCTTCACCGTGCTGCGGCACCGCCGGGTGCCGCCCAACGACGGCGGTCTGGCCCTCGGACAGCTGATCGTCGCCGCCCGAGCCGAGGAGTGAGGGAGGAACGCATCATGTGTCTGGCCGTACCCGGCAGAGTGCTGGAGATCGAGGAACGCGACGCGACGCGGATGGCCAAGGTGGACTTCGGCGGTGTCGTCAAGGACGTGTGTCTGGAATACGTGCCGGACATGCAGGTCGGGGACTACGCGATCGTCCATGTGGGCTTCGCGCTGCAACGCCTGGACGAGGAATCGGCCAAGCAGACTCTCGAACTCTTCGAGAACCTGGGCGTGCTGGAGGAGGAGTTCGGCGACGCCTGGGGCAAGGCCGCCCGGGACGCGGGCGCGGAACGCCCGGCCGGTACCGAAATCCCCGGCGCCGGGGACACCCCCGTGGAACCCGCCGACAAGGAGGCGCGGTCATGAAGTATCTGGACGAGTTCAGCGACCCGGTCCTCGCCAAGCGGCTCTTCGACGACATCCGGGCCGTCACCACCCAGCCCTGGTCGCTCATGGAGGTCTGCGGCGGGCAGACGCACTCGATCATCCGGCACGGCATCGACCAGCTGCTGCCCGAGGAGATCCAGCTGATCCACGGACCGGGCTGCCCCGTGTGCGTCACCCCGCTGGAGATCATCGACAAGGCGCTGGAGATCGCCTCCCGCCCGGACGTGATCTTCTGCTCCTTCGGCGACATGCTGCGCGTGCCCGGCAGCGGCCGCGACCTCTTCAAGGTCAAGAGCGAGGGCGCTGACGTTCGCGTGGTGTACTCGCCCCTGGACTCGCTGCGGATCGCCCAGGAGAACCCGGACCGTCAGGTCGTCTTCTTCGGCATCGGCTTCGAGACCACGGCACCCCCGAACGCGATGACCGTGTACCAGGCCAAGAAGCTCGGCATCTCCAACTTCAGCCTGCTGGTCTCCCATGTCCGGGTGCCCCCCGCCATCGACGCGATCATGAACTCCCCGGACTGCCGGGTGGAGGCGTTCCTCGCCGCCGGCCATGTGTGCACCGTCATGGGCACCGGCGAGTACCCCGGTCTCGCCGAGAAGCACCGGGTGCCGATCGTGGTCACCGGTTTCGAGCCCCTGGACATCCTGGAGGGCATCCGCCGCGCCGTGCGGCAACTGGAGTCCGGACAGCACACGCTGGAGAACGCCTACCCCCGCGCCGTGCAGGCCGGCGGCAGTCCGGCCGCCCAGGCCATGCTGGCCGACGTCTTCGAGGTCACCGACCGGTCGTGGCGCGGCATCGGCATGATTCCGCAGAGCGGCTGGCGCCTGTCGCCCAAGTACCGGGAGTACGACGCCGAGTACCGCTTCTCGGTGACCGGCATCGACACCGAGGAGTCCACGGTCTGCCGCAGCGGCGAGGTGCTTCAGGGCCTCATCAAGCCGCACGAGTGCGCCGCCTTCGGCAAGGAGTGCACACCGCGCAACCCGCTCGGCGCCACCATGGTCTCCAGCGAGGGCGCCTGCGCCGCGTACTACCTGTACCGGCGGCTGGAGGCACCGAACAAGGAGGCGAGTTCCGTTGGCTGACTCCGCTTCGGCACCCGTCGACTTCTCCGGGTGGACCTGCCCGGCGCCCCTGCGCGATCACGAGCGGATCGTGATGGGGCACGGCGGCGGGGGGACGCTCTCCGCCGAGCTGGTGGAGCATCTGTTCGCGCCGGCGTTCGGCAGCGACGTCCTCGCCGAACTGGGCGACTCCGCGCATCTGATCCTCGGCGGCGCCCGTCTCGCGTTCTCGACCGACTCGTTCGTGGTGCGGCCCCTGTTCTTCCCCGGCGGCAGTATCGGTGACCTCGCGGTCAACGGGACGGTCAACGACCTGGCGATGGTGGGGGCCGTGCCCGCCTACCTCTCCTGCGGTTTCATCCTGGAGGAGGGCGTCGAACTCGCCCTCGTCGGGCGGGTGGCCGAAGCACTCGGAGAAGCCGCCAGGACCGCCGGGGTGGTCATCGCGACCGGGGACACGAAGGTCGTCGACGCGGGCCACGGCGACGGCATCTTCATCAACACCGCGGGCATCGGCCTGATCCCGGACGGCATCGACATCCGTCCGCAGCGCGCGGCGCCGGGGGACGTGGTTCTCGTCAGCGGACCGATCGGCGTGCACGGTGTGGCGATCATGAGCGTGCGCGAAGGGCTGGAGTTCGGCGTCGAGATCCAGAGCGACACCGCGTGCCTGGCCGGACTGGTGGCGGACATGCTGGCGGTGTGCCCGGACATCCACGTCCTGCGCGACCCAACCCGCGGTGGTCTGGCCACCTCCCTCAACGAGATCGCGGCGGCCGGCGGCGTGGGCGTCACGCTCGACGAGCGGTCCCTGCCCGTCCCCGACACGGTCGCCAACGCCTGTGCCTTCCTCGGCCTCGACCCGCTGTACGTCGCCAACGAGGGCAAGCTGGTGGCCTTCGTCCCGCCGGATCACGCGGACGCGGTTCTCGCGGCCATGCGCGCGCACACCCTGGGCAAGGAGTCCGTGGCGATCGGCCACTGCGTCGAGGAGCACGCCGGGATGGTGGTCGCGGCCACCGGTCTCGGCGGGACACGTGTGGTGGACATGCCGCTCGGCGAGCAACTGCCGCGCATCTGCTGACCAACAGCCCGGGCCGCCGCCGCGGGGTGAGCCGCGGCG